>DRQI01000235.1 GCA_011330545.1 Flavobacteriia bacterium | reverse complement strand
GGAAGGGTTATTTTAAAAACGGTATTTTTAGCATTGGCAACCAACAGTATGGTCCCATCGTGTTTTTCTATAATTTTTTTGGTGTAATATAAGCCTATTCCGAAGCCTTTAACATCATGGGTATTTCCTTTGGGGATACGGTAAAATTTATTAAAAATTTTGTCTCGGTGGCTTTTATCAATCCCTAATCCGTTATCGGCAATAGTTATTTTTGTTGCGTTTAATTCTTTATTGATATTGACTTTAATTTCTGAACCTCCATATTTCAATGCGTTGTCAATTAAATTTGAAATGGCATTCTCAAAATGAAAAGGGTCAATCTCTAGTAAAAAATCATCGACATTTGAAGAAAAGCAAATTTCTTTTTCAGTTTCAATCAACCTGTATTTCTTGGTAATTTTTTCAACAAGGGCAACAATATTAACAGGCTCTTTTTTTAGTAATAAGTTTTCACTGTCAAGTGTTGCGGTTTCTAATAATTTTTCAACCATCAATTGTAACTTTTTTAATTGAACAGATGACATAGAAAGGTACTTTTTTGTTTTTTCTTTATCGTCAATTACATTAAAGGTGTCAAGAGCTTCCAAAGCAGTAGAAACGGTAGTAATAGGGGTTTTAAATTCATGTGTGATATTGCTGATAAGGTCGTTTTTAATTTCGGCTAATTCCTTTTGTCTGTTGATAATTTTTAACAGGTAAAACAGGCTAGAAATCACGGCGATAGCCAATAAAAGAGATAGTAAAATTCCGGTAAAACCCCTTTTTAGGGCTATTAAATTCGGACTGTCATACAATAATTTAAACTGTTCATCGCCTCTTAAATAGGTTGATTTAGAACGAATTGCCCAATGGGTTGGCTTTAGGGAAACATGTTTTGTTTGATAAAATAACTGCCCGTCTTTTAAATGATTGATGGCGTAATGCAGTTCAATTTTCTTTTGATGTAATTGATTTTTTAATAGGGAGTCAATAACGTTATAGTCTATAGAATCGCGCAAAAAAGAAATAAATATCGGTTTTAAGTTTTTGATTAACCGTATACTGTCAGATGCTTTTTTGCCTTGATAAATTTTTACTTTGCTGACGTTGCCATCGGTATCTACATTATAGCCGGTGCTGTTGCCGGTTATTTTTGTAAGGAGTAAATGGCTATCTCTTTTTTTGAGGCTGTCATTGATGATTATTTTTACCAAACCATTTGTAAGCCCTTCAACAATTGAATCACTCCCTTTATTAGAAAAATGAGCTTCTTTGCTAAAATCAATTTTCGAGATTTGAATGTTTACTTTTTTGTTTGAGGGATGATTTTTAGGAAGATTGGTCACGTCGCCCTGTGTTTCTAAAAGAGTTAAGTAATCACTTTTAGCCAAGCCGGCATAATACTCTTCGATGGCATTGTCAAAACTTAGTTGAATTTCATTATTTAACTGCCGTTTGTTTTCTTCGTAGTTTTTGTAGTTCCAATACAGTTGTATGGCGATGGTAACGAAAATGGTTGTGGCAATTAAGTATAAGACCCAAGTATATTTTTTGCGGTTCATAACTCAAAGATAGATACTTGCCATAAATAAATAAGGGTGGTTAACACTTGTTAACACTCATTAACGTAAAAGTTACGTTTTCAGTTTCATATTTGTAGCTTCATAAGAACATCGTTAAATATAGAATAAAATGAAAAATAGTGTTTTAATAATATGTGTTTTAGGAATTCTTTCACTAAATGCGCAAAATTTTCAAGGAAAAGCGTTTTATAAAACCAAGCGTACTATAAACATTTCGATGGATAGTACACAAGTAAGTTCTGAGCAACAACAGCTACTTAATGAAATGCTGAAAAAACAAATGGAAAAAGATTTTGAATTGACCTTTGACAAAGAACAGTCTATTTACAAAGAACAAGAAAGCCTAGGCGGTATACAGCGAGGAGGTATTCAAATTATAATGGCCGGAGGTGCCGATATTTTATATAGAAATACCAAAGAAAAACGCTATGTCAATCAAAATGAATTGTTCGGAAAGCCTTTTTTGATAAAAGATAAAATAAAAAAACGGGAATGGAAATTGGTAAATGAAACTAAAAAAATAGGAGGCTATACCTGTTATAAAGCTACAAGTACACGCGAGGTTAAAAAGTTTCAAAGCATTAGTAAAAATGGCGAAAAACAAGAAGAAAAAAATCCCGAGCTCAAAACAATTACCATTACTGCGTGGTATACGCCTCAAATTCCGGTAGCACACGGGCCTTCAGAATATTGGGGATTGCCAGGATTAATATTGGAAGTAAATGACGGAAGCCAAGTGATGGTCTGTAATAAAATTATCATAAACCCCAAAGAAAAGTTGTTGATAAAAGAACCGGCATCAGGCAAAAAGGTCACTCAAAAGCAATACGATGAGATTCTCAAAAAAAAGATGAAAGAGATGGAAAAAATGAATCGCCAAAACCGAAAAAAAGGCGATGGCAATTCTATAGAAATTAAAATAGGAGGATAAAGTACCTATTTAACAAGCTGCCTTATCGTAAATAAGTTTTGGCAACCTAATACTTTTCAGTTAAATAACCTTATAACACTACTATTTTTTGCCAATGAGAATTTATGCACTTTATCTTTGTGTATTGTTCGGCTTGTCGGTTACCAAAGCCTATGCACAAAAAGTAAAGCTTACCGGAGTTGTAACCGACTCGTTAAACAATCCGTTAGAATTAGCCAATGTAATTGCTGTCAATACTGCTAAAAATACCATGGAAGCCTATGCTATTACTAACGCAAATGGCAAATATCAGATGTTAATTACCAAAGGGCAATCGTATTTATTGCGAGTTTCTTACTTAGGATATAAAG
>DRQI01000234.1 GCA_011330545.1 Flavobacteriia bacterium | reverse complement strand
TATCCTTTGTATCAAAACTTTGCCAATCACCAAGCAGTTAGTATTCAAAAAGTAGCCGGAGTTCACAAATTTGCCTGTGTGCAATTGCACCATACCATAATGGGTAGGGAAGATGAAATTTTAAAAGAAACTACTTTAGCAGATTTTGTGTCCAAACCAAAAGAAGAATGGAATGCTACTCCCGAAGTATCTCTCGACCATCAAGAAACACCCACTGATAAAGTAGATTTATGGGAGAAGTTTGATGATAGTATCGGCATAAAATTTAATTTGTCAATTGATTTGGCAGCATGTACAGGCTGTGCAGCATGTATTATTGCTTGCCATGCCGAAAATAATGTACCCGTAGTTGGCAAACATGAAATACGGGTAAGTAGAGATATGCATTGGTTGCGAGTTGACAGGTATTATTCTTCTGAAATGACCGTAGAAAAAGGAAAAGAAGAAGGTATTTATGGTAGCGGAGAATTTTTTGATGCACAAGGAGTTCCTTCCGATAACCCTCAAGTATCTTTCCAACCGGTAATGTGCCAACACTGTAATCATGCACCTTGCGAAACGGTTTGCCCGGTAGCGGCAACCTCACATGGGCGCCAAGGCCAAAATCAAATGGTTTATAACCGTTGTATCGGTACGCGCTATTGCGCTAATAACTGCCCATATAAAGTGCGTAGGTTTAACTGGTTTAAATATTTTGACAATAGCGAATTTGACTATAATATGAACAATGATTATGGTAAGATGGTGTTAAACCCTGATGTGGTAGTGCGTTCGCGAGGGGTTATGGAAAAATGTTCATTGTGTATTCAAATGACACAAGCTACAATACTAAAAGCGAAAAAAGAAGGAAGGCCGGTAAAAGACGGCGAATTCCAAACTGCATGTTCAAATGCATGTAGTACAGGAGCTATGGTATTTGGAGATGGCAATGATAAAGAAAGCAAGGTAGCACAGCTAAAAGAAGATGATAGAACATTTAACCTACTCGATTTTGTGGGTACACGTCCGAATGTATTCTATCAATTAGACATAAGAAATACAAACGAAGCATAATACTAATTAAGAATAGAAACTAAATTATGGGTCATTACGAAGCACCTATTAGAGAACCAATAATTGTTGGAGACAAAACCTACCACGATATATCCGTTGATGTAGCAGCTCCTATCGAAGGTAAAGCTAATACGTATTGGAAAATAGCCTTTACAATAGCCTTGATTGCTATGTTATGGGGATTTGGAGCCATTGCATATACCATTGGTACAGGTATTGGTGTATGGGGTTTAAATAATAAAATTAACTGGGCTTGGGATATTACTAACTTTGTATGGTGGATTGGTATCGGCCATGCAGGAACATTAATATCGGCAGTATTATTGCTATTCCGTCAAAAATGGAGAATGGGTATCAACCGTTCAGCAGAAGCAATGACCATTTTTGCCGTATTTCAGGCAGGACTGTTTCCTATGATTCACATGGGTAGAATTTGGAATGCCTTTTATACCTTGCCAATTCCCAATCAATTGGGTTCATTATGGCCAAACTTTAACTCTCCCTTATTATGGGATGTATTTGCCATTTCAACCTATTTGTCAGTATCATTAGTATTTTGGTGGACAGGATTACTCCCTGATTTTGCCATGATTAGAGATAGGGCAACCAAACCTTTTCAGAAGAAAATATACAGTTTAGTGAGTTTCGGTTGGAGCGGCAGGGCCAAAGATTGGCAGCGTTTTGAAGAAGTATCATTAGTATTGGCAGGCTTGGCCACGCCATTAGTACTTTCTGTACATACCATTGTATCGTATGACTTTGCCACATCTGTAGTTCCGGGTTGGCACAGTACCGTATACCCACCGTATTTCGTGGCCGGTGCCGTATTTTCAGGCTTTGCCATGGTACAAACCTTACTGCTCATTATGCGTAAAGTTTCTAATTTAGAAGCCTATATTACCAGGGTTCATATAGAAAATATGAATAAAGTAATTTTGGTTACCGGAGGTATTGTTACCGTTGCCTACATGTCAGAATTTTTTGTAGGATGGTATACCGGTAGTAGTTATGAAGACTTTACCTATCTTTCATGGGGTGCTGCAACAGGCCCTTATTGGTGGGCATTTTGGGCATTGATTACCTGTAATGCCATTATACCACAACTGTTATGGGTTAAAAAAATACGTACCAATTATATATGGACGTTCATTATTGCCATTTTTATCAATATAGGAATGTGGTTTGAACGTTTTGATATTATTGTTATCAACTTAAGTAGAGGGCATTTACCATCAACATGGACACAGTTTTCACCGACATTTGTCGATATAGGAATATTTGTAGGAACGATGGGATTCTTCTTTGTATTGTTCTTATTATATGCTAGAAATTTCCCTGTGATTGCACAAGCGGAGGTAAAATCTATTTTAAAATCATCAGGAGATAATTTTAAACGTGAGAGGGATAATCCTACAGATGTACCTACGCCAACAACACCTATGAGCAAAATTGATGAGACAACAAGCGCTGTTGATGATATTATTGAAGCAACCGATTTGAGTAGCGATGATAATGATGAAAAGACAAATAGCCTATTAGGCAGTATCGGAACTTTCGATAAAGAAACACAACAACCTGATGACCTTAAAAAAGTAAAAGGTATTGGCCCGGTAATGGAAAAAACATTAAATCAAATAGGTATTTATAGTTTTGACCAAGTAAGTAAAATGACAAAAAAAGAATACGACTTGTTAGATTCAATTACAGGCTCATTCCCCGGAAGGGCAGAGAGAGATGATTGGGCAGGGCAAGCAGAAAAACTTAAATCGTAATTATGAGTTCTAAAGTAATACACGCTTTGTATGATGATGACGATGTGTTGTTAAAAGCAGTAAAAGACGTTCGGGAAGCACATCAGCACATTGAAGAAGTTTATACCCCTTTTCCGGTACACGGTTTAGAAAAAGCAATGGGTATTGCCCCTACGAGAATGGCAATTACCTCATTTATTTACGGGTTGTTAGGATTGGCTTTCGCCACTTGGTTTTTAAACCTTATAATGATTCAAGACTGGCCGCAAAATATTGGCGGAAAACCCAGTTTTAGTTTTGCCGAAAACATGCCGGCTTTTATTCCGATTATGTTTGAAATGACGGTATTTTTTGCAGCGCATTTAATGGTAATTACCTTTTATATGCGTAGTAAAATATGGCCATTCAGAAAAGCCGAGAACCCAGACCCTAGAACAACCGACGATAAGTTTTTGATGGAAGTTGCCGTTGCTGACGATAATGAAGAATTTTTGACTTCATTGTTAAAGAAAACAGGAGCCATTGAAATTACAGTAAACGAAAAGCATTAAGAAGTTAATTATGAAGAGCTTTATTAAAATAATTACAGTAGTCAGTTTAATTGCAACATTGGTGTCTTGTACAGGAGAAAAAAGAGAAAGGCAGATACAATATATGGGAGATACTGATATGTATGATGCCGTACCTTATGAAGCCTATTCTAAGGTAAAAATATTGCCTAATGAAATGGAAGCACAACGGCCGGTTGCAGGAACGGTAGCCAGAGGAAAAATACCTTATGATTACCCTAATTCTGAAGCGGGTTACCAATTGGCAAAAGATTCATTACACTCGCCATTACAACTGACAAAAGCCAATTTAGACCAAGGAAAGTACTTATTTGATATGTATTGTGCGATATGTCACGGTACAAAAGGCGACGGCCAAGGTACTTTGGTACAGAGAGAGAAATTTTTAGGCGTTCCAAATTATAAAGATAGAGAAATAACAGAAGGAAGTATCTATCACGTAATTATGTACGGTAGAAATATGATGGGCTCTCATGCGTCACAATTAGAAGCTAAAGAACGCTGGCAAGTAGTTCAATATGTTGAGCATTTAAGAAACGAGTTGTTAAAATAAAACAATTATCAGGAATAACTATAGATATGTATACATTTTCAAGTAAATTAAAAACCCTTTCAATAGCGCTTATGGTTTTAGGCGCATTAGGAATGGGGTATGGATTTTTTACTGCACCAAAAACAACAGACGATATTAAAGAAATGATGCAACATGCAGAAGATTCTCATGAGGGGGCTGTAGCAGAGCATACTGCCGCAACAACTCATGAAGATGCCGGTGAAAATACTCATGCAAACGAAGAAGCCCATTTAGAACATGCACTTACCCAAGCTAAAAACAGGCCATGGGCAGCAACCTATGTATCGCTGATATACTTTTTATTGATTGCTGTTTGTGTATTGGTATTTTATGCCATTCAACGGGCATCATCTGCGGGTTGGTCTCCTGTGCTGTTTAGGGTTATGGAAGGCTTAACAGCTTTTATAGTACCGGGTTCAATACTTATTTTGATATTCTTATTGTATTCATCAATAGGGCATGGAAATCACATGTTTGCTTGGATGTATACCAGTATAGACCCGGCAGCTCCGAATTTTGATGAAGCCATGGAAACCAAAGATTGGTGGTTAAATATTCCTTGGTGGTTGATTAGAGCTGTTATCTATATTTTAATTTGGAATGGCTTTCGGTATTTTATTATTAAAAATTCAAGAGCCCAAGACAATGCCTCAGATGTGAGTCATTTTAAAAAAGCATTCAAATTATCAGTGATATTTTTAGTCGTATTCTTAGTATCAGAATTGTTTATGGCTTTTGATTGGCTAATGTCAATTGACCATCACTGGTTTAGCCAATTATACCCGTTCTATGTATTTTCAAGTATGTTGGTGTCGGCCATTACAATTATTGCTTTGGTGACCATTTATTTAAAATCAAAAGGCTATTTGCCCAAAGTAAATGATAGCCATATTCACGATTTGGCCAAGTATATGTTTGGCTTTAGTATTTTTTGGACTTACTTATGGTTTGACCAATTTATGTTACAGTGGTATGCAAATATTCCTGAAGAAGCAGTATATTTTATGCCAAGGCTCTTAGGAAATTATCAAGGGTTGTTTATGGGGATGTTAGTGCTGAATTTTGTATTTCCTATTCTGGTATTAATGAATAGCGATTATAAAAGAATCCCTTGGTTTGTGGTGTTTACCGGATTGATAATTTTAATAGGGCATTATATAGATGTATTCTTAATGATTACGCCGGGTACTGTGGGTAATGTTTGGCATTTTGGGCTTCCTGAAATAGGTGC
>DRQI01000233.1 GCA_011330545.1 Flavobacteriia bacterium | reverse complement strand
TGGAAGGCTATATAAAATCTGACAGTTTAAAATTTATCGGAAGCAGTGGATTGACCTACGGATGGCAGCAAACCTTAGACAACTATAAAAAAAGATATCCTACCGCAGCACATACCGGTACCTTAACTTTTGACCTGATTGATTTCGACCCATTGGCTAAAGATATTTTTTTCGTTGTTGGAAAATATAATTTAAAACGTGAAGTGGGTGATGCCAGTGGTTACTTTTCTTTAATCTTAAAGAAAATTGACGGGGAATGGAAAATTATTGTTGACCATTCTTCATAGCATTGAATTTACGAATTGGTACAACGAAGTCATTCCTGCAAAGGCAGGAATCTATAGAGGCCTTCTAACCTATCTTAAACTAGCTTCCTACTTTTGCAGAAACGACAAACACAGTAAAACGTATATTCTTCATTGCGAACCTCCAAAAAAATAACACTTAAGAATGCTTCGGACTTTAAAATCAAGTTATTGAATTGGGCACAACAATTTGAGCAAGTTGTATGGCTAGACAGTAATGATTATCCTCGCAAATATACTTCTTTTGATGCCGTTGTAGCAGTTAATGCTAACAGCTGCTTAACGTGCGATTATACAAATGCTTTTGAAACATTAAAACAGTATAAAAACAGCATTCAAGATTATATATTCGGGTATTTGAGTTACGATTTAAAAAACGATGTAGAAAACCTCGCTTCTAAAAATTTTGACGGATTACAATTTGCTGATTTGTACTTTTTTCAGCCTAAAAAATTATTTTTTATCAAGGATAATGTCGTTGAAATTAACTATTTGAAGAAGTTTGAAAATGACATTGAAAATGATTTAGAAAATATTCGCCATGGCGAATACAAACCTTTCAACTGCGCTCAAGGAGGCCTTGCAGAAAATGAGGTTAAAATTCACAAACGCATACCTAAAAAGCAATACTTACAGCAATTAGAAATAATTCTCAAACACATTCACAGAGGAGATATTTATGAAATGAATTTTTGTCAGGAGTTTTATGCCGAAAATGCCATTATCAATCCGTTACAAGTTTACCATCACCTCAACCAAATTTCAAATTCACCATTTTCCGGGTTTGTAAAAATTGAGAATAACTTCTTACTGTCAGCTTCTCCTGAGCGATTTGTTAGAAAAAAAGGGCATAAAATTATTTCGCAACCTATTAAAGGAACCGCCAAACGGCTGGCCGATAAAAAAGCTGATAAAGAATTGGCATCGGCACTTTCTTCTGATGAAAAAGAACGTTCAGAAAATATTATGATTGTCGATTTGGTACGCAATGACCTCTCAAAAACGGCTATCAAAGGCTCTGTTATCGTTGAAGAATTATGTGAGGTATATTCTTTTGAGCAGGTACATCAATTAATTTCTACTGTTAGCTCACGGGTAGATAAAAAGATTGATAGTATTGATGTGATCAAAAGTTTATTTCCTATGGGAAGTATGACCGGAGCTCCAAAATTCGCTGCAATGCAAATTATTGAAACTACAGAGGCTTCGAAACGCGGACTCTATTCCGGTGCTCTCGGATATTTTACTCCTGACGATGATTTTGATTTTAATGTAGTGATACGCAGTATCTTGTATAATAATGCCAACAAATACCTTTCGTATAGTGTGGGTGGTGCCATAACAGCAAAATCAAATCCTGAAAAAGAATATCAAGAGTGTTTGATAAAAGCCATTGCTATGAAGAAAGCCTTAGCTAATAAGCCATAAATAGTAGATATCGATTATTTTTTCTGAAATACGGCAGCGATTATTTCGAGTTCTTCATCAGATAAAGTAGAGGTATCTTTCAGTATTTTTTTTAATACGGCCACTTCTTCTACAGATGCCGGGCAGCCTAAATTTTGGCCTTTATCATCAAATGAATCTGCCAATAATTTCCCGTAAGCATCAAAAATCAGAAAAAACGGAATGCCTGATTTATCTCCTTTATATGTTGCCAGTAATTCGGTAGCTCCGGGATTTTCTAACTGTTTTTTATCCTCGCGCTCTTGTACATCTAAATGTACTACTACAAAGTTATCGGTAAATAATTTTTTAGTAGCCGGTTGGTTCATGTTTGCTTCCATTTTTTTACACCATCCGCACCATGAGGCTTTAAACAGTACAAAAACATTTTTATTTTCAATTTTAGCTTTGTTATAGGCTTTGTCTAATATAGATTTTGCTGTTTCTTGCGATTGCATCTGATTGAGGAAAAAGATTGAAAACACAATAACTACGATACTTTTTTTCATCTGTTTTAATTTTGCTAATGACAAACTTACTAAATTTTATAGCAACAATATAACTATGACAACTTACAATATTTGGTATCTTTAGTTATTTAAACTCAGATTCAGAGACATCAACATAACATAAAATCAAAAAGTCTTTTAAATAACGGAGTGATTTTATAAAGACAAACGGTATTTTTTCGTAAAATTATATCGAGAATTTAGCCTTGGTTACTAAAAAAAGGTTCTCGATACACCGCTCTTATGGAGCGGCACTCGAACCGACACAGAAATAAAAAAATAGTGTCTTATGTTGTTGCACAAAACAAATGTTGAGCGTTTTCAGTTATAGCAGGTAATTTGGCTTTGGAATAGGACATCTTTGAATAATGTGATATAAACTACAACCTGTCGGCCTTGTCAGCAAAATGATTGCAAATTAAACTCTCGTACCCTCTAAAATCGGACTATTGCATATTTTCAGGTAAACTTTGAGCTCGGTTTAAAAGGCTAATAATTTTATCTTTTACAATAACATAATTTTCTTTACTCAATAAAAAATGCCCTTTTTCTTCTAAGCTAAGGGTTTGCAATACATTTTTATTAAAATGCTCTTTGCTGTATGTTACATTTTCGTAGGGAACTACTTTGTCTTTTTTGCCGTGGATATGAATTACCGGAATTGCTATTTGGGGCAATAGGCTCTCCATTTTCTTCAATTCATTGATATGCACCAACTTCTCGTCGGCAGCTACTTGAAATGGGGTAGAAACTACCCATTTGGTGGCTTTCCATTTTCCGAATTTCGCTATACTTGTATATTTTTCGCAATCGGGGTCTTCTGCCGGAGCTACTAATATCAATCCGTTCAAATCATCAGGATAATCAATAGCCATTCTTGTCAAGATAGGGCCTCCATAAGAATGGCCGGCAGCAATTACCGATACTTTTTTATACCTTCTCAGAATATGATGTAGCAATGCGGCTTGTTTTTTTAAGGAAGGTTCTGAATTGCCATAGCCCGAATATCCGTAACCAAACCTATCTACACTTATAATAGTGGCTTTTCTTGACAGTTCTCTATCTAGTAAGAAATTGCGAAACTCATCGGCAGAACCCGGCGCGCCATGTACTAACATTACAATGGGTTTTGTTTGCGAATTGTCAGATGAAACTTCAAAATATTGGTAGTCTCTACCTTTAAATTTTCCTCTTTTAATTTTAATTGGTACTGATGCTTCTTTAAATGTTTCCAAAATTTTCTCATTTGGTACTCTGAAGGTC
>DRQI01000232.1 GCA_011330545.1 Flavobacteriia bacterium | reverse complement strand
GCAAGCTCTTTGGCGAGATATTATTTGTTAATGGGTGATACCGGTAAAATTAATAAAGAGCTAGAGATTATCAACTCAATTACCAAAGAAGAAATTAGGGCAGCAGCCAAAAAATATTTAGATAAAAACAAACGTGTGATTATTGATTATTTACCCGAATCGCAAAAAGAAAAATAAGAACACTAAAAATACAACAGAATGAAAACAAAAATAATTTCAATGATATGCCTATTCTTTTTATCATTAAGTTTATCGGCACAAATAGACCGGACTAAACAACCCAAACCGGGACCCGCACCCAAAATTAATTTAGGAAAACCTAAGACTTTTGAATTGAAAAACGGACTCAAAGTGTTGGTTGTTGAAAATCATAAACTGCCTAGGGTAAGTGCTACATTGACCATTGATAATGTACCGATGTCTTTTGGTGATAAAAAAGGCGTTGAAAACCTGTTAGGCGGAATGTTAGGTACCGGCTCAACAACAATACCCAAAAGTAAATTTGACGAAGAAGTAGATTATTTAGGTGCCAATATTTCGTTTTGGGATGAAGGTGCCCGTGCAAGTAGTTTGTCAAAATATTTTCCTAGAGTATTAGAATTGATGGCAGATGCCGCTTTTCATCCGGTTTTTTCACAAGACGAATTCGACAAACAAATGAAACAAGGCTTAGATGCTATCAAGTCTAGTGAAAATAGTGTAACTGCCATTGCTAACAGGGTACAAAGTGCATTGACCTTTGGTAAAAACCATCCCTTTGGCGAATCTATGAGCAAAGAAACCTTAGAAAAAGTCACATTAGGCGATGTTAAAAATTTATACAACACCTATTATAAACCCAATAATGCCTATTTGATAATTATTGGAGATGTAAAATTTAAAGACATTAAAAAGAAAGTAAAAAAATTGTTTGGGACGTGGAAACCCGGAGAGTTGCCAAAAAAAGAGCTTCCGGCGGTAACCAACCCATCAGAAACAGAAATTGATTTTATTGACGTACCCAATGCCGTTCAATCGGAAATTTCGGTGAGAAATGCGGTAAAATTACACATGAATGACAAGGATTATTATGCAGCGCTATTGGCAAATCAAATTTTAGGAGGCGGAGGTACCGCCCGTTTATTCAAAAATTTACGCGAAGACAAGGGCTATACCTATGGAGCCTATTCACGCATTGGATCTAGTAGGTATGCATCGGTATTCGCTGCTTCGGCAGCAGTGAGAAATGCCGTTACCGATAGTGCTGTGGTTGAATTTGTGAAAGAAATTAAGAAAATTAAGACAACACCTATCAGTGCAGGCGAATTAAAACTCGCAAAAGCAAAATATGTTGGAAATTTTGTAAGAGCCTTAGAACGGCCGTCAACAATTGCTAACTATGCCTTAGATATCGAAAGGTTAGGATTGCCCGAAGACTACTATGAAAATTATCTTAAAAATATCGATGCCGTTACCATAGAAGATGTACAAAAAGCTGCCGATAAGTATTTTAAGATTGATAATGCCAGAATTGTAGTTACCGGAAAAGGAGTAGACGTTGCCGATAAATTAGAAAAATTAGGGTATAAAGTAAACTATTTTGACAAATACGGCAATGCTATTGAAAAACCGAAATTTTCAAAACCAATACCAAAAGGAGTCACTGCAAAAACAGTGATAGAAAATTATATCAAAGCCGTTGGAGGCTTAGACAAATTAAAAGCAGTTGCCTCTGTGGTTACCAAATACGAAGCCAATGCTATGGGCTCAACCATTTTGGTAGAAGAAAAACGGGTGGCCGATAAATATAAAAATACAACCTATGTAAATGGTGCCCCTATGGCGACCGTAGTGGCAAATGATACAGAAATGTATATGAAACAAGGTGCTAATAAAATACCGATGCCCAAAGCAATGTTAGACGATTTGAAAGACTCATTCGGTACTTTTGTGGAATTGAGTTATTTGAATAATGATAAAGTGAAACTAACCGGAATCGAAACAGTTGAAGGAAAAGATGCCTATATAATCGAAGTTCCCGGAAAAACAGTTTCAGCAACGCTGTTTTATGATATGGAATCAGGCTTAAAGGTGAAAGAAATTTCGGTGGTGAATATGGGAGGCAGGACACAAAAAAACGAAAGCCTTCTCTCAGAATATAAAGAATATGACGGAATTAAATTTCCCGTTAAAAAAGTAGGGTCTTTCGGCCCGCAGAAAGTAGAATCAACTTTAAAAGAAGTGCTCATTAATAAAGGCGTGTCTGAAGACGATTTTAAGTAATTTCTAAATATGAGATAGATGAGGCTGTTTAAGAAGTATTCCTTTTTAGACAGCCTTATTTTTTAAACTCGAATTATGTATTAGCCCCAACATTTCGGAAATGAAGAGCCTTGAAAATGCATAAAGCCGGGTTAAACTATTTCCTATTGGTCATATAAACCCCTAACAAAATTAACGCTCCGCCAATAAGCTGAATGACCTTTAGGTGTTCACCATCTAACAAACCCCAAGAGACAGCTACAATAGGGATTAAATAAGTAACCGAAGTAGAAAATACCGGAGAGGACATCTGTACCAATCGGTTAAACAAGGTTTTGGCAAAGGCAGTACCAAACACCGCCAATAAAGTAATATAAATTAAAGAGGGGCGTGTAGCTTCAGTAAGCTCAAAAGTTTGAAAAAATCCCGAATACCAAAGAACCATAGAAGCAGGGATAATTAGAATTACAAAGTTCCCTGTTGTAACACTCAAAGCACTCAAATCTGATAAGTATTTTTTTAGGATATTTACATTGAAAGCATACCCTATAGACGATGCTATCACAAAAAAGGCATACCAGTAATTTTGATGGGGATTTAGTTCAGCACCCTTAAAAATAAGGATTGCCGTACCGATGAGCCCAATTAAAATACCGGTCAGTTGACGCGGTATAAAACGAAATCCGAAAAGCAAGGCGCCAATCAATAAGGTATTTAAAGGAGTGAGTGAATTTAAAATTGAAGCAATAGAACTATCAATTCCGTTAATGGCATAAGCAAATAAAAAGGCAGGGAAAAATGTTCCTAAAACAGCCGTTAAAAAAATATAGTACCAATGCTTTTTTTGTATGGTAAAAAGTTCTTTAAAACCTACCGACAGCAATACAATAGCCGTAATTAAAATACGTAAGGCACCAACTTGTATTGGGGTAAGGCCAATAAGCGATTTTTTAATTAAAATAAAAGAACTCCCCCAAATAATAGAAAGTACTAGTAAGTAAATCCAGCGTAGTTGAACATTTCTCATCCGGTAAATTAATCTTTGCAAAAATCGTATAATAATTTAGAATACTATATTTTTGTGTTCTAAATTTTAAACAGATGAAATATCGTATTAATATAATAGTAGTATTGAGTTTGATGATAGCATTTATTTCGTGTCAAGAAAAGGCAGTAAAAAAAGAGATAGCCGTAAAAACCATTGAAAAGAAGGAGGCCTCGGCAATTGCAAATATAAAAAAGGCTTCATTGAATATTGAAGGGATGACCTGTGAAATCGGCTGTGCCAGAACCATACAATCAAAATTGTCAAAAACCGATGGAATAAAATCTGCAAAAGTAGATTTTGATAAAAAAACGGGAGTGGTTGAATATGATGCTAATAAGATTTCTGAGAAGCAAATTGTTGCCGCTGTAGAAAAGATTGCAGGGGGAGATTTGTACAAAGTGACTGATATAAAGACAACTGAATAAAAAAACCCACCAAAAAAACCTTGCTTTTGTGAAATATAATTGGTTATTTTGCGTTTCGTTAACGTATAAAAACTAAAATTTTCAAACAAATGAAATTATTAAAAGGATTATTGGTAATTGCTTTAGTAAGTTTAATTGCCGTTTCGTGTAAAGAAGCAAAAGACAAAGCAGAAGATGCTGCTGACAAAGTAGAAGAAGTAGCTAAAGATGCTGCTGATACTGCCGGAGATGCAGTTGACGCTACCAAAGAAGCTGCCGAAGATGCAGTTGATGCTGCCGGTGAAGCAGTAGATTCAGTAAAAGCAAAAGCAGGTGATGCTGTAGATGCTGTAAAAGAAGGTGCTAAAGATGTAAAAGAAGGCGCTGAAAAAGCTGTAGATGCAGCTGCTAAAAAAGTAGAAGATGTAAAGGATGCAGTGAAAAACTAATTTCTTACAACGATACCTAAAAAAGGCTTCCGATTCGGAAGCCTTTTTTTATGCACTTAATTTAGCTGCCGGGTATATTTTTTACTTAATACCATTTTGTAATCAAATTGAAATAACTTCCCCTTTCCGTAACGATAAAAACAAAAAAACAAGGCTTATAAAAAATAAGATGCCTGTCAATTGATGCAATACGCCATAAACTAGCGGAATGCCGCTTCTAATATGTAAAAGGGTGAGTATCCCTAAAGTCAGTTGAATAATTACTAATACACCGGCAGCTGTCAACCAAAATTTGGCACGTTGGTAAAGCCTTGTTCGATATTTGATATAAAGATAAATGGTAAAAATGAGTATAATATAAGCCAATAAGCGATGTACAAATTGTACCAATGCCGGTGCAAAAACAAAAGTGTCGTAATTTGTTAAATTATGCAAATTCCAGTTGGCGGGGTTTGCCAATACATCAGGAATAAAATATCCGTTCATATCGGGCCATGACGGATAGTACAATCCGGCTTTCATACCCGACATCAACCCCGCAAAAATCATCTGAATAAAAGTTATAGAAATCAACAAGAAAATAATTTTCGCCTCCGGTTTTTTGGCACTATTCTTATAATTATAAACATCGGCAACGGCCTTTGCCATGGCAGTGATACTTACAATAGCCAATATAAAATGAAGGCTTAATTTATAAGCATTTACCCAAGGCCTATCAACCAACCCGCTTTGTACCATAATCCATCCGGCAGAAGCCGTAAGAGCCGTAAAAAAAATGACTACCCCCAATCTTTTAATCAAGTAAAAATCAATTTGTTTGCGGATGACAAATAGTATAAACGGAATTAAAAAAATAAAACCGAGTATACGTACCCAAAGGCGGTGTGCATATTCCCAAAAGTAGATAAACTTAAAATCACTTAGAGTAAAATGTGCATTTATCTTATGATATTGCGGGGTTTGTTTATACAAGTCAAAAGCCTCTTGCCATTGTATTGTATTTAATGGCGGAATGACACCACTTACAATATCCCAACGGGTAATTGACAAACCCGAACCCGTTAGCCTGGTAATACCACCCAAAATTACCTGCCCTATAAGCATTACCAATCCCGTAATGAGCCAAATTCTAATTGTTTTAGTGTATTTATATTGTTGATTTGCCATTGATACAATATATTATTGATTGCAAATGTAACAATACTATTGGTGCCTCCTATATATTTTTAACCCGGAATATGTATTAGAGAATCGTTATGGGGGTTCAAACCCAACGGCCATGGGGCTTTTCTTGAGAGAAGCACCCCGAAGCTTCGGGGCCGCTATGGTGAATGAAGGAAAAGTAGTGCAACGGCCATGGGCTAAGGGTTTGAATACGTAATAGGTTTTCTATTGCATAATTCGCGTTTAACCAGTTTGCTAATTTTCACTTCAATCCTAATTGTTTAAATGCGTTCGCTCTAAAAACAATATTATTTTTTTCTAAACTGAAATAAATTAACAAGGCCAAAAACCGTTAATGCCGGCAGTACCCATCCTAACTTATGTTGAGCCAGGGGAATGAGTTCAATACTATTTTTGATGCTGTCAGTATAACCTATGGCCTGCAAAAAATCAGGAAAACTAAATAAAATGGTAGTAATTACTACTACTCTAAAAACCAAAGGCGTTGCATACTTTTGGGGCAATATATTTAAGAAAATGAGCACTACGGTGATGGGATAAATAAAAAGCAGCGCCGGTATGGCAATTTTGATAATGTAGTGCACATCAAACTGGCCTACCAATATCCCCAACATGCAAGCAATACCGGCAGTAATTACATAAGCCATTTTAGATTGATGAAACAAGCCTTTAAAAAAGTCGGCCGTGCCCACAATAACAGTAACAGCAGTAGTAAAACAGGCCAGGGCCACCAATACACTTAAAAAAAGCCTTCCGATATTGCCTAAGGTCTTTAAACTCAATTCAGACAATAAGGTTGTTCGCGTGATGGTACTGTCAAACTGAGTATTGTAAAAAGCACCGATAACTATTAAGCCGGTATATATTAAAAATAACCCTAAAGCAGCCAGTATGCCGGCTTTTATCATAATCTCTTTTTTGGCTTTGAAAGAAGTATAACCCTTTAAATTCAGAGAGATGGTTACGATACCTCCCATTAGCAAGCCCCCTAAAGCGTCATAAGTTTGATAACCTTCCAGCAATCCACTCACAAAAGGGGTTTTGTATGATGACGCTTTCATCTCGGCCGGTGCCGAAAAAATGCCAATTCCAATAATGGCCACTAAAATGATGACGATTAGCGGAGTGAGTATTTTTCCTAAAATATGTAATACATTGTTTCTGTTCATCACAAATACAAAAACCAAGGCAAAGTAAATACTGCTGGTTACCAAAGGGCTGATGTCAAAAAAAGGGCTGATGGCCATTTCATGGGTTACCGATGCCGTTCTCGGAATCGGCAAACTTATAGAGACGATATAGATAGACAGGCAAAACAGCAAACTAAAAATAGGCGACACCTTATTGGCAAAATCTAGCATGGTACCTTGTAACTTTGCATGGGCAAATAGTGCCAGTAGCGGAATTAAAGTAGCTGAAATGATAAATCCGAAAGTTACCAGCCACCAATCGCTGCCCGCATGCAACCCTAAAAACGGCGGCAATATTAAATTGCCGGCACCAAAAAAACCCGAAAATAGCGCAAATCCGATGATAAAAGTTTCTTTGGCTTTATGCATTTCGTATTTTTTTGAATAAAAGAAATCCGAAACCAACCAATATATAAAGTACACAAATGGCTAACAAACTAAATTTTAAAACTGCAAAAAAATAAGCTGTTGATGCCCATACCTGCCGTATGTCACCTTGTAATAATCTAATAAGGGCAATATTTTCAATGCTATCGGATAGTGCCATTAAAAAAGCCGCCCAAATGAGTACGTTGCCAAACCGGTAAAGCCATTTGTTTTTCCGTAAACCTGTCTTGAGTTTGTAAATTAGTAAAGCAACAAATAAAGAATAAAGCACCAGAAATACAAAATCGAAGCCTAAACTCAAAGCAGCCGATATTTTTGCCGGTTCGTTCCATGAGTTTAAAATAGCCTGTGAGTTTTCAATATGCTTTGCCAATTCAAAAGAAACAATGCCCTTTTTACAGGCAGAATTGACTAACGGAGCACCAAAGTGGCGCATTACAACAATACTTATAATCAATAGAAATAATAAAACTAAAATGCTTTTTTTTCCGGATGATTGTAAAGATTTAGAGAAAGGGATAAAAGGCATGCGGATAAAATAATCTTAAAAAATTGACAAAATTAGTGCCTAAGGTACTTATTTTTGTGGTATGTACGATTTTTTGAAGTATAAAAATGTAGCTATTCGATACCGTGCTACCGGCAAAGGAAGGGCGGTTGTATTACTCCATGGGTTTTTAGAAAATAGTAGTATGTGGAATGAGTTGGTTGTACACCTTTCAAAGCAATACAGAGTGGTTTGTATCGATTTGCTCGGTCATGGCAAGTCTGGCAACTTAGGTTATATCCATACAATGGAAGCGCAAGCCCAACTGGTAAAAGCCGTTTTACGTCATTTGCGGTTGCGCAAATATATCTTAGTGGGACATAGTATGGGCGGTTATATTAGCCTTGCTTTCGCCGAAATGTATCCGCAAAGTGTCAGAGGATTGTGCTTGATGAATTCGACGGCTATGGCAGATAGTGAAGAAAAGAAGGCGAGTAGGAATAGGGCCATTAAGGCCGTCAAACATAATTATAAAACCTTTGTACGGATTGCCATCCCGAGTTTATTTGCAGAAGAAAACAGAAGTGCTTTTAAATCAGAAATTATACAACATACCAATGAGGCTTTAAAACTGAGCCGGCAAGGAATCATTGCTTCTTTAGAAGGAATGAAAATACGAAAAGATAGAACAGCTTTGTTAAAATTGATTACCTTTCAAAAATTTATGATTATCGGTAAAAAAGACCCCATTTTAATACCTGCAATGCTTATGAAACAAGTACAATATACCAATACCAAAATAATAGAACTCCCAGGCGGCCACATGAGCCATATAGAAAACAAAGAAACCTTTGTCAATGCCATCAAAGAATTTGTCTGTACTTGTAATTAGAAACCTTTTTTAACGACAACACTAATGCACAAAAATAACCCTTTTATGAACCTGTCTTCTAAACTGTTACCCCTTTCATTTTTTTTACTGTCAATGCTGTCTTGTACAGAAAAGAAAGCTTCTTTGTTTTCAATTCAAGGAACGGTTTCTCCGGTAACGATGAAATATATCATTTTACAACGAGAAGACGATATTGAGCGGAAAATTACAACCGTAATAGATACACTTTTTATTGCAAAAGACGGTACTTTTCATACAGACAAAAATCTGGAACCTCATGTATATTCATTGGTATTAGATACTGATAAAAAGGTAATGCTTGCCATTGACAAGGGGCAACATCTTACGGTTACACTGACAGCGGCAGATTCTGAAAACTTTAAAACAACAGTACAAGGCTCAAAAGATGCCGAGGTATTACTTGCGTATGAGGCCTTTCGGAAAAAATCATTGGATACCTTGGTGCAATCGGTGAGGAGAAAAGTGAAGGCCGTCAAAGAAAGCAAATATCCGGATGAAGCCAAAATAGGCGAGTTAGAACGTTTGGAGATTGAAAACTACGAAAAACATTTAGATGAACTCAACGCATTTATTAAAAAAAATATGGGCACTACTGTGGGTTTATACGCTACCTCTATTCGCTGGAAAGGAGCCTCAAGCCTTTCTT
>DRQI01000231.1 GCA_011330545.1 Flavobacteriia bacterium | reverse complement strand
GGTCTGATAAAAAATTCTGTAGTGATTACTGCAGAAATTCCTATAATAACAAAGTAAACAAAGACAGTAAAAACCTGATAAGAAATACCAATAACCGCCTGCGAAAAAATTACAAAATTTTATCAGAATTAAATGTCACCGGAAAAACCAAGGTTACCAAAACTAAATTGATTGATAAGGGATTTGACTTTACCCTATTCACATCTATCTATACCACCAAAACCGGAAATACTTATTTTTACGTTTATGACCAAGGGTATTTGGCCTTGGAAAACGCATGGTATTTACTCATTAAACGAGATTAATGTGGAGCTTGTAGAATCTGTTTTCAAGCCGCTATGGGATTTAATACAGGAAAATATCTTTGAATCGTTTATCGGTTTAAGCATTCTTATTTTTGTACTATACCAATGGTTTTTTTCATCGCTGGCAATCGCAAAAAGGCAATTTAAAAAAGATGCCGTCAAACCTATTTTTAATTTTAAGGAAGGAGAATTTGGAAAAATTATTGGAAAAGTTGAAAATATATCTACACCCTTAACCGCCCCTTTGTCAGGAAAAAAATGTGTGTATTATGAAGTAATTGTAATTAGAAATCCGGGGGAAGATGAAATTAAACTAGTAGAAGAAAAAAAGTCCATTGATTTTTTTATCTCAAATAATTCAGGGAAGGCGCTTGTCAAAATAAATAATACTGCAATATGTGAAATCAATAAAGACATCAATTTCAGTTCTGGTTGGATTACAGAT
This sequence comes from Flavobacteriia bacterium, assembly GCA_011330545.1. Taxonomy (GTDB): domain Bacteria; phylum Bacteroidota; class Bacteroidia; order Flavobacteriales; family Flavobacteriaceae; genus Aureibaculum. The sequence continues at coordinate 3,139 of DRQI01000231.1, read as the reverse complement.
CCTAATAATTCAATGAAAGCATTTTTAGAAAAACATGCTATCAAACAAAAGGGTTTCCTTAATTTAAACAAATCTCTCGATTTTATAGAGAAACGTTTTGATATTGGTGAACAAATAGGTATTTTAGGCGTTGGCCATTGGGAAATTCCCACCAATACCAACAACAATCAAGAAAATAATAAAAAGGTGTTAACTTTTAAATCTCTTGAGCAACACCCTTTATTTGTAAGTGACAACCCAAAAACATTAGAAAATAAAAGCGTACTTTAGTATAAACTTTAAAAGTTGTACTATTTTAACTTTTAATTGACAATGAAAAAATTACACTTTCTTTTATACTTGTTCTTATCCATTACAACAATTCTTACGGCGCAAGAAGTTTCCCGAAAAGGGGCACACCAACAACAATTAATAGAATTGGGAAGCACGCAAAAAGTACCTTCAAAATTTGCCGCGAATGGCAGCGGCATTATCAAACTAGAAGCCAAAGAAACCAACACCTTGTCAAAAATTATATTTGGGTTTTTACCGTATTGGGAGTATGCCAACGGAGCGCATAACAATCTTCATTACAGTTTATTAACTCATATCGCCGCATTTAATTTTCAAACTTCATCAACGGGTGCGATTACAAATCCGCCGGGTTGGCCATGGACAGATGTTATCAACGCTGCCCATAGTAACGGCGTAAAAATTATTATGGTAGTCAATAATTTTACGGCATCAGAAATCAATACCTTATTAACTAATAACGTTTCAAAAACCAACTTGTTCAATGCTATAAAAAACACTATTGCCACCTATCAGCTAGATGGTGTAAACATAGATTTTGAAGGATTAAATACGAGTGATAGAGGAGCCCTACTCAATACTTTTATGGCCGACCTTACCGGTTTTATTCATACCAATATCCCCGGTAAAGAAGTCTCATTTGACAGTCCGGCCGTAAATTGGAGTGGTTGGGATTTAAACGGATTGGCTCAAAGTGTTGACTATCTTTTTATAATGGCTTACGATTATAACGGCTCTTGGAGTACCATCACCGGAGCCGTAGCGCCATTAACGCATCCATCAGGTGGGATTAGTGTTACCAATTCATTAAATAATGATTATAGCGCACCCATTGCCAATGCGCCCGAAAAGTTAATTTTGGGTGTTCCGTATTACGGAAAACATTGGAAAACCTCCTCCTCTTCTGCCGGAGCATCCATCACCTCGTATGTGGGCTCTACATTTTATAGAAATACAGCTATTGAAGCCGCTACACATGGCGGGAATATCTGGGATACTAATTCGCAAACTCCTTTTTACAGTTGGTTAGCCGGCGGATGGAATCAGGTATGGGCAGACAATGAACAAAGTATTGCCTTAAAATACGATTTAGCCATAAATAAAAACTTGGGAGGTATTGGTATTTGGGCGTTAAACTACGATGGTAACAGAAGTGAATTGTGGAATTTAATAGACGCTAAATTTAACAATACCTTGGCCGTTGATGATTTTGTATTACAACAACAAATCAGTATCTATCCAAATCCTACAGAAAACTTTTTAAACATTGCAACTACACAAAACCTAGAAATAGCCACGATAGAGATATTCAATATCTATGGCCAACAATTAAAAAGCTATCCGCCCAATAGTAGACGCATCAATATTGGCCACTATAAAAATGGAATCTATTTTCTTAAAATCAAAGATGTAAACAGACGCCGAGCTGCTTTTAAGATTATTAAATCACCATAACTTTCGCCGTAAAACAGTATAGCCAATAGTACTTATTTCCAATTGTTCCCTTTTTGTTCTAAGGCTGCAATTAAAATATCCTTTTGGCTAATTTGCCCAACTAATTTTCCGTTTTCAACAATAGGGAAACGACGTCTTTTTGAATGTAAAAACTGTTTTGCCGCCTCAAAAATATCTAAATCGCCGTTGATGGTTTCAACGTTTTTGACCATGTGTTTTTCAACGTTATCGGTACTGATAGGCATATTGTAATACCGGCTTTCAGAGATGTGTTTGATACAATCGCCTTCAGAAATAATCCCTAATAATTCATTTTTATCATTGACTACGGGCCCTCCTGATATTTTATTATTAATCAATACTTCCATCACCTCAGCAACCGGCTGATCGGGTTTAAACGTAATTAACTTCGTTGTCATATAATCTGAAACCAATGATGGTTTTAATCCTTCCTTTTTTGGGGCATTTCTGCGCCCTTGAAAACTTTTTACTGGCATAACTATCAAATTTTGGTTTTGATAAATATAATAATAATTTTTTAAAACGAAAATTCTTATCTTAGTAATCCCAAAAAAGAGAATTATTTCAACTACCAGACCATGTCAGCAAAAAAATATACTACGGCCCTTTCTTTTCTCATTATCATCGCTACTATCTATTTATCTTTTTCGTCATTAATACCATCAAAAATTAGCGATGCCTCAACGCCACTAAACAATTTTTCAACCGAAAGAGCCTTATCGCACCTCAAAGAAATTACCAAAGCCCCACATTACACGGGTGCTGCCGAACATAAAAATGTACGCGACTATCTTGTACATCAATTACAAAACTTAGGTTTAGAAACCCAAATTCAAGAGCAAGTTGCCGTTACCAAAAAATGGCGTGCAGGGGTCAAGGTGCAAAATATTCTAGCCCGAATTAAAGGGACTGACAATTCAAAAGCACTGTTACTGCTTTCGCATTACGACTCGTCACCACACTCATCATTAGGCGCCAGTGATGACGGAAGCGGTGTTGTTACCATTTTAGAAGGAATTCGTGCCTTTTTAGCAGCCGGCAAACAACCTAAAAACGATATCATCATCCTTATCACTGATGCTGAAGAACTGGGTTTAATAGGGGCAAATGCCTTTGTAAATTATCACCCTTGGGCAAAAGATGTAGGCTTAGTACTCAATTTTGAAGCCCGTGGCAGTGGCGGCCCAAGTTATATGCTGTTAGAAACCAATGGTGGCAATAAAAAACTGATACAACAATTTAGCAAGGCCAAACCACAATATCCGGTAGCTTCTTCGTTAATGTACAGCATCTATAAAATGTTGCCCAATGATACCGACTTAACTATTTTTAGGGAAGATGGCAACATAAACGGATTCAATTTTGCTTTTAT
>DRQI01000230.1 GCA_011330545.1 Flavobacteriia bacterium | reverse complement strand
TCATCGCAAAGTTTCCGCAAGGCTTATTTGGTATTCTCCAAGAAGCAAATGGTGCTTATAGCATCCCTATTCTAACAATTATCGTAGTTGGTTATTTAACAAAATATGTTCCTGCCAAGGCTGCAAAAATAGGATTGGCCTCAGGAGTAATTTTATATTTAATCAGTCAATTTATACTCAAACCTTTTGTTTTTGGTGCTGATAATTATCCGCATTTTTTACATGTAATGGCAGCACTTTTTGTATTTAATATTATCATCATGCTGATTATCGGTAGGCTCTCTCCAAGAGAAACACCTTATGAGCAAAAGTATACTAAAGAGGTAGATATTACGCCATGGAAATATGTAAAACCCGTAGGAATTATCATTACCATTATTGTTATTGGAGTTTATTTATACTTCTCTTAAATATCTATATATCGGTTAAAAAATATTGATTTAAAAAGCCTAATGTTTTATTGCAAAACAAAAAATTATAGTATTTTTGCTATCTTAAATTTACTAAATATTTTTTTCGGGGTGTGGCTTAGTCCGGTTAAAGCGCTGGTCTGGGGGACCAGAGATCGGAGGTTCGAATCCTCTCACCCCGACCATAAAAAGCCTTTCACAGTTAGTGAAAGGTTTTTTTATTAAAAGAATTTGAGCTTGCTCAAGAATTCTTTTGATAAAAAAGCTAACGAACACAGTGAGTTTAAGGCTTTTTATGAGCAACAAACCCAATAGAGGATCAATATTCATTAATCCTCTCACCCCAACAAGGCAAAACCTTTAATTATTTATAAGATTTGCTATCTTAGCGGTATAATAGATATATAGTTAAAATTGACTATATTCCTACATTGGAAATAATTAATGAAAAAGAAACTTTTAGTCTTAATTCTCGCAATAACTGTTTTTAGTTGCTCAAGAAACGAATATGAAAAAGACCTTCTTGGACAATGGAATAACTTTCCTATTGGAGGAATGTCCGATATTAAATTTTATAAAGACTCAGTTGTAAGTTATGAGTATGGAGAAAAGAGAATAGGTAAATGGACGGCTGATTCTTCTAAAATTCATATTAATTTTAATAAAAAATTTCCGGGATCAAAACAAAAACTTACACTTCATTATAAACTGAATACTCATAAAGACTCTTTAATTACGAAAACAGACACAATTTTATGGGGCTTTGTCTTATTAAGAGTTAAAGATCATTGGAAACATTATTTAAAGGGTATTGGTTTAAAAATCAATCTACCAAAAGCCAATTTTAACTTAGTCAAAAATGAATCCACATGGAATGGTGTAGATTTATATGCAGCTTATAAAAATGACAGTTTAACTATTAAAAATGAAAGTGGTATCCAATTAAATCTCGAGACTGACCTTAAACCATTGATATTCGGAGAAAGATCAAAAAGAAAAGAGGAGGAAATCGACAAAATGAATTTTAATTTAATTATTGATAAAAAAGTCACTGAACAGGAAATTGATTCAATCAAAAGAATATTGAATGGGTTTCCTGAAATGAAAATTTTTAGAGTTTATGAATACATTGGTTCAGATTACGGAAAATATGATGTCAGTCTAAAAGGGAATAAATGGAATTGGTACGGAAAATTTGAATGAACTAATGCCAATAAAGGCTATAATCCATTGCTGGGTTTGGTGTTAAACCAAAAGTTTATGTATTTTTACTCGGCTAGATTCCTACTTCGGAAAATTCCTGCGAAATTTTACTCGCAACGAAATCATAACCTACATATTGGCAACAAGCAAACTTTCTTTATGAATGAAAAAAAAATAAATAGATATTCAATAGTTGAATTGATTGACATTATTAAAAATGAAACAGACAAAATATTATCAGAAAAGGCGGAATTGGAATTAAAGTCACGGGATTTAACGGAAAAACAATTGAAAAAGTTTAATAATGATTATGAGAAATTTAAAAAATTTCAACTTGAAAGAAAGGATAAACCATTAACAACGGAGGAATGGCTTACATTCTTTTTCCTGCCATTTTTTACACCTAGACCAAAATGGAGGACAAACGACCATTTTACTGAATCGGAATTTAAACGATTTGAAAAATATGGGTTTCAAAGGAAAAGTAAGGAAGCGTCAAAAGTAAAATTATTCGGAATTTTATTTTGGATTTCAGTAATTATTGTAATCATATTAGCGGAAAGGTTATATGGAAAATAAAAAACTCTGCATACAACAAAAGTAATCGTTACACAAATCCTTAATTTTTAAAAACATGACTGATTGTAAGCAGTTCTCTTTTAACACTTTTTGTGGATTGCATTATTTTATCGAAACGTACAAGGAATTTAAATTTACACTTCTATAACCTCTTTTAGGCTATCAAAAGGGGTTTCTTTTTCAAAATTATATACAGAATTTTAGAAAATTTAAAAAGAAAAGTTGCCTAAAAGCCATAACAATACCTCTTATTTACTAATTTTGAATCTAATCAGAGTTTGTGTGCAAACTCAGTGAAAGATGAAAATACAGGAACTTCATACAACTAATAGTAAACTCCTAAATCCAAATTTTGGAATATTAGTTGTGTTATGTGTTGTATTGTATGGTTTGGCTATTTTTAAAGATTACATTTTCTCTCAAACTTATTCTACTGGTTTTTACTGGTCAGATACAATGCTCTATAATATTTATTGGCTTTTATTTATCCCATCTATGCAATTTGCCAATTTTATATACAAAAAAGTTCAATTCAAATCACTAACTAACAAAATACTTTACGCTTTAAGTACAGGGTTTATATTTAGTTTACTACATATATTTATTTTTACTTCAATTTTTATTTTAGCAAGTAATCTTATCTATTCAGTACCTCACCGTTTTTTAACAATACTAAAAAATGCGGTTTCACATCAATTGCATATAACAATTATTGCATATTTATTTAGTCCTTTTGTTTTTGAGTACCTCAAAAGAAAAATACATTCTCAAATTCAAAATATCAACAAAACCATAACCGTAAAGAACGGAACCCGAAGAATAAAAATTGACATTTCTACAATTCTATTCATCAAAACTGACAGACCATATACGATGATACATTCAACTAATCAAAAGTTTTTGCACGATGAAAGTTTAAAAAACCTTGAAAACATATTGGATTCTCAAATTTTTCTACGCGTTCATCGTTCAGTAATTATTAATAAAAATCATATAACAGAATTGAAATCACGAAAGAATGGTGATTATGATGGTGTTTTAACTAATGGCCAGTCTGTTAGGTTTAGTAGGCATTATCGAAAAAATTGGAGTGAATTGTTAAACCACTAAGTTATAAAACTACTCCGGTTAGTCAATTTGGAAGTACTTGTCTTTTCAATGTATAAAATTTATTGGAGTTTTGATGTTCACTTAAATTTTTACTAATGAAAAAACTATTGAACATTGGGCTCTTTTGTCTGTTTTTTATACCATTAACAAGTTGCAATGGCCAAACAAAGAATGCGAAAATAAATACAGGAAATAATAATAAAATTGTTGGTGGCGGTTGTGATGGTTGCGAATTAATGTATGTTGGAATGCCAAAGAATATTCAGTCAATTGACACAAGTTCGGCTTGGCACGAAAAAGGACAAAGGTTGCTGGTAACCGGAAAAGTACTAAAATTAGACGGAATTACACCTGCACCCAATGTAGTAGTATATTATTGGCAAACAGATAGCAATGGATACTATTCTAACGGAAAAGGGAAATCTAAAAAACATGGACATATTCGTGGTTGGGTAAAATCTGATAAGCAAGGGAACTACTCAATTTATACAATTCGACCAGTTCCTTATCCAAATCGTGATATACCAGCACATATTCATTTATCCATTAAAGAGCCACAGATTGCTGATGAGTATTATACTGATGGTTTGGTATTTGCTGATGATATTAAATTAACAAGTGACAAAAGAAATAAATTTGAAAATCGTGGTGGAAGTGGTATTTTAAGAGTGTTAATTGATAAAGATTTGCAGGTAGCAGAACACAATATTATTTTAGGACTAAATATTCCAAATTATCCTATATATACAAATAATACAATTAAATCTGGTCGAGAAATTGGAGAAGAAAACCCTTCTTTTACACCATTTCACGCTTGGGGGCCAGATAAAGGAACAAGAACTTGTCCTGTATGCAAGTATGGTCGCTATCACGGAATTGTCTATTTTGTAGGTAACAACCCAAACTGGACTGAAATTAAAGAATGGCTATCGTTTTTGGAGCAAGAAAGTGTTAAACGAAAAAAATATTTAAAAGCCTATTTTGTTTATGGAAACGAGAAAGATTACAACAAGTTAAGTCGGCAAAAAGAATTAGAACAACTTGGAAAAGAATTGAACTTAAAAAACATCGCTTTAACTTTTGTTCCCTCATTTGTAGACACACAATCAGAAGTTCATTTAAATAAAATAAACCCGAAAGTAGAAAACACAATAATCATTTACAGAAATAGAAATATAATTGGAAAATTCATTGACCTAAAACCAACAAGAGAAAACCAAAATAAAGTATCAGGTATGTTGGATAAAACAAGGAATGAATACTTTGAATTACCAGCGCCAAAATACCATTGAACAAGGATATACTGCCAACAATGATAATCGTTACATAAATCCTTAATTTTTAAAAACATGACTGATTGTAAGTAGTTCTCTTTTAACACTTTTTTGTGGATTGCATTATTTTGTCAAAGCACACAAGAAAAATAAGCTACCTCGATGCAAGCATACGAGGTATTAAACGGAGTTTGTTACGCAAACATCATGAATTCCAACCCAAGGGTTGGGGAATTAAACCACATCTTTTCGTCCGCCGAAGCAGAACGCGAAGGAGGAGTAAAGAACTCATATAGTACCTTTTTGCCATAATTGATAAAGCAAGCTTACTTGCCTCGCTTGGAATTTACTCTTTCGTTATTTCGTTCGTACACTCAACTGAAAGTTAACAAACCGGCCTGACAGCTAGGCAGGCAATTTCTCTTGATAGTCTTTCTTGCCTTGCATAACTTTAGATACGGCTTTTTTGTATCTTGTGCAACAGGCATATTAACAATATAAAAACTAGCTTCCTGCATTCAGGATTTTACCTTTGAAAAATTATGAAAAACAAATTAATTTTAATCCTAACCCTCCTTTCTATTGTTTTGTGTACAAGTAATAAGATAATTGCCCAAAAAAATTACAAAGGAGGTACAAAACACAAACAACCTGAAATTGAATCTCTTCCAAAAGAGACTGAATATATTTTTGACAAAAAAGTAAACGATACACTGGAAATCAAATTAAATCAAAAAATTGGCGAACTCTTCAGTAAGTACAATATTGCAGGCATTACAGCAACTATTTTAATTCCAAAAAAAGGAATTTGGGAAACAAATAGAGGTTTCATATCTAAACCGGATAGTATAATTATTGATAGTTCTACTGTCTTTTATTGGGCTAGCGTAACAAAATTAATAACTAGTGCTATAACCCATAAATTAGTTTTAGAAGGTAAACTATCCTTTAATGACAAACTTTCTAAATGGTTTCCGGATATTGAGTATTCTAAAAAAATAACCATAAAACAATTATTAACGCATACCAACGGAATTTATAGTTTTAATACCGATTCTACAGTACATTTTAGTAATAAACATTTCACGCCACATGAGTTGTTAACTATAGCAAAGTCTAAAAAAAATCTATTCAAACCGGGCGAATATTGGTCATATACAAACACCGGTTATTTATTACTGGCTTTAATACTAGAGAAAATAGAGTCTAAAACATTTAGCCAAATAGTTAAGGAAAGAATCTCTGAGCCATTAAACCTAAAAACATTAAAACAAGCCACTGAAAACTCGCCTAACCTGGCATTAGCGCATAATAAAGATACTGTTATACATAAAGATTATTCTGTTCCGCTAGGTGCAGGCAATATGATAAGTAACTCAAAAGATATGGCTATTTTTTTAAGTGCTTTACTTACAGGTAAAATAATTCCTATAAAAAAAGTTCATAATATGATGAAAGACCTATACCCAATGTTTGATAAAGGCCTGTACTACGGAAAAGGGATAATGCTATATGATTTTAATGAGATTAATCAAACAAATAATAGTTGGATAGGGCATTCTGGCGGAACAGAAAATTACAAAGCCATTGTTGCTTATGATATACAGACAAAAACAATTATTGCTATTTCAATCAATGAAAATATACCCGTAGAGGCTGTTGCATACAAATTAATGGAACTGATTAATAAATAAACCACTATACATTAGAAATCCATAGTTTTAAACAAAATAATGAAATTCTTTTTAAAATGAGCCTGTCATTCCGAATGAGCTATGAAGAGGAATCTCATTATGATTAGATTTAGCTCCGCTGAACGTACGTTTCTCGTCACTCGTCCCTCGCTCTGTCGAAATGACAAGATACCCGTTACAGTTTATAGAAACTAACGTAAATGAAATTACAGGGTTTTAACCTTTAACTTGGTAATAAACAATTATCAGTTACTATCCTTACAAAAGGGGCTGAATTATCTAGTATAAAAACAGACTCTTTAGAATATTTATGGCAAGCAAACTCCAAGGTATGGCCTAGGCATGCCCCTATCTTATTCCCTATTATTGGGCGATTGATAGGCCATGAATACATTTATAAAGGCAAAACATATCCAATGAAACAACATGGCTTTGCCAGAGGCCGAAATTTTGAAGTGGTAGAAGCAACAAAGAATAGTATCTTGTTTAAGCAGGTATCCACTGCAGAAACAAAAAAAATATCCTTTTAATTTTGTATTGAACCTTGGTATGGTATTGCCAACCGTAAAAACCACTCGAAAGATATTACACAAAAAGAGGGAATTCAAAAATTAGGCTCCGGTGACACCTTTCGGTGTTTTTTTACTATTGAAGTTTATAAATAACGATATTATGACTAAATATTTTTCTACAAATAGAAAATAGAGCGTTACAGGATTTTAATTAACCCGCTAACCTCGCCTTTTTAATAAATCAATTTACACCAGAATCTTATTAACCGAATGATTTTAGGATTTTAAACTAAATTGATTATCTTTCAGTTTCATTTTATTAGTTACCTATTTGGTTGTCTTTTTGGTTTTTGTAAATGGCGGGCGTTATAACTTGGCTTTCGCCCCTTCATTTTATATTTAAAAAAATGTCGTTATAATGATATGCAATAACAACGCAATAGATACAATCAAGATGTTTATTGACAAAATTCCTTCTGTCCTGCCGGCAGGCTGCCCGTAGAACAAAAAACAATATAAATACAAATGTATGAACCGTATTATCATCACCATTTTATCCTTATTAAGTAGTGTTGCCATTGCCCAAAATGATGGTTGGCATATTGCTGCCGCCAATACAAAAAACTATACCGGTATTGTTATTGCCAATGGCCGTATAGGCATTTTGCCTTCCGAAAAACCCTTCGAAATAAAACATATTATTTTAAATAATGTATATGATAAGGCAGATTCTTTAGGGGTTAGCAAAATTTTACTTGGAATGAATTTTGGAAACCTCGAAATTGAAATAGATAATGAAAAAATAACGGCAAGCAATATCAGCAATTGGAAACAGGTTTTAAATATGAAGGAAGCCAAACTTACCACTTCGTTTTCCTTTAAAAATAAAGCCATTATTTCTTATACCGTCTATGCACTTCGAAATGTGCCTTATACCGGATATATAGATATTAACATTGAAGCAAAAAAAAACATCAACATAAAAGCAACCGGAAAAATAGAAACCCCTGCCGAGTATCAAAACCCGATGAGTACCTTTAGAATCTTAAAAGATAATGAAACCACCATGCCCATACTACAAACAGTCGCTAAAAGCAGAATGGGTAACCATACCGTGGCAACTTCGGCTACTTTTATTTGGCATGCTATAAATTCTACCAGAGAACAGCAGCGCCCTAAATTAATCCATACCAAAATTTCTGAATATGACAATCGATTATCCTTTAAAAAAGAATTAAAAAAAGGAACTTCATTAACAGTTGCGTGGACTGCAGCAGAATGTACTACACAAGATTTTTTTGACCCCCAGCCTGAATCTGAACGGTTTGTTATTTTTAACCTGTTAACACCTAAAGAACAACTGCTCAGCCAACATAACCAACGTTGGGAAGCGCTTTGGAAAGGCGATATTATTATTGAAGGCGATGTGCAATCACAACAAGATATACGCTTGGCCCTATATCACCTGTATGCATTTTCCAGAGGCGACTCAGATTTAAGCATTTCGCCCATGGGCTTATCGTCTCAAGGATATAACGGGCATATTTTTTGGGATACAGAATTATGGATGTTCCCTCCGCTCTTAGTATTAAATCAGGATATTGCCAGGTCTTTGGTAAATTACCGGTTCAACCGCTTAGATATTGCCAAGAGAAAAGCGATTAATTTTGGATATAAAGGCGCTATGTTTCCTTGGGAAAGTGATAATACAGGTGAAGAAGCAACTCCTTCATGGGCATTAACAGGTACATTTGAACATCATATTACGGCAGATGTTGCCATTGCTTTTTGGAATTATTACAGAGTTACTAAAGACAAGCAATGGCTCGTTGAAAAAGGATATCCCGTTTTAAAAGAAATTGCCGATTATTGGGTAAGCCGTTCTACAAAAAATGCTGATGGGAGCTATTCTATTAAAAATGTTGTCGGCGCCAACGAATTTGCCCCAAATGTAGATGACAATGCCTTTACAAATGGCGCGGCTATAACCACATTACAGTTTGCCGGCTTAGCAGCAAAAACGGTGGGTGCTAAACCCAAAGAAATTTGGAAAACGGTTGCCAACGGAATTAAAATCTATAAATTTCCTGATGGCACAACCATGGAACATAGCAGATACAAAGGAAAAATTATAAAACAAGCCGATGTAAACTTGTTGGCCTATCCGTTAAGTATCATAAATGACCAAAAATCATTACTCAAAGACTTAACCTATTATGAGCCCAAACTTGCCAAAGAAGGCCCTGCCATGGGGAAATCTATTTTTGCCGTTATTTATGCCC
>DRQI01000229.1 GCA_011330545.1 Flavobacteriia bacterium | reverse complement strand
TCTTTGGTAAACGGATGCTCGGCATAAGCTCCGGTAAATACCCCTGAGATGGTTTTTACATCTGCCATCCGCTCGCGTTCACTACGTTTGGCAGTTGCCTGCACATACTTATCAACGGCTTCTTTTTGTTCGGGCGTAGTAATTTGTGATACCAATTCGTGTTCGGGTGCAAGTGTCATAAACGAGACCCCGAAAATGGTGTCGGGGCGGGTGGTGAAGACATCTATTTTATAAGAGTGAGATTGCTTCGCTTCGCTCGCAATGACGTTAAACGAAACCATAGCTCCCACAGATCGCCCAATCCAATTGCGTTGTATATCTTTAAGTGGCTCCGGCCAATCAATAGTGTCTAATCCGTCGAGTAAGCGTTGTGCATAAGCGGTAATTCGCATAGACCATTGTTTCATTTTTTTACGGATAACCGGATGGCCGCCACGTTCTGAAACACCGTTAACAATTTCGTCATTTGCCAATACGGTACCTAGTGCAGGGCACCAATTGACTTCGGTTTCAGAGAGGTAAGTCAAACGATAGTTGGCTAAAATTTCTTGTTTTTCTCTTTCGGTAAAAGCCTTCCATTGGTTCGCCGTAAACGTGGAAATATTATCATCGCAAGCAGCATTAATCCTTGAATTTCCTTCTGCCTGAAAAACGGCAATCAGTTCAGAAATAGGCCTGGCCTGATTGGCATCATTACAATAATACGATTCGTATAACTGAATAAAAATCCACTGTGTCCATTTATAAAATTTAGGGTCTGAAGTCCTGACTTCACGGCTCCAATCGAAAGAAAAACCGATTCTATCTAATTGGCGCCTATATCCTTTGATGATATTTTTTTGATAATCTTCATCATGGATAGACGTAGGTTTATTTTTTTCAATTAAGGCTTCATTTTTAATACTTCCATCTTTATTTACATATCTTTCTAAAATATTTCCGTTTTCATCCAGACAACCTTCGATATTAATACGAGTGGTATTCGCAGGATGTTGTCCGGTTTGTATGGCATACTGCTCTGCCGGCAATCCGAAACTATCGTATCCCATAGGGTGCAATACATTAAACCCTTGATGACGTTTGTAACGCGCATAAATATCACTGGCGATATAGCCCAATGGATGCCCTACGTGCAAGCCTGCTCCTGAAGGGTACGGAAACATATCCAGTACATAATACTTAGGTTTGTCAGATTGGTTTTCGGTTTTAAAGGTTTCGTTTTCTGCCCAATATTTTTGCCATTTGGCTTCTATTTCATTGAAATGGTAACTCATCAAGTTTGATTTTTTGAAGTGGCAAAGTTACAGTTATTGTAGCAAAGAGAAAAGCCTTTGTATGGCGATGTGCCAAATATTCATTTTTCCAAATGGGCGCATTTCGTTTTTTATATTTTCTATAACAGTCGTTGCTTACGGGTGAACTTTTAAAGTGAATTTGTTTAAATACTTTCGCCTACAAATGAAATGGAAAAAAATAATGTACATTTGAAACAAGAATGACTTTAATAAAATGGAATCAAAAATAGGATTGGTTTTATCAGGTGGCGGGGTAAGGGCAGTTGCCCATATCGGGTTCATCAAGTTCTTGCTAGAGCACAATATTGTTCCTACAGTAGTTTCGGGTACTAGTGGCGGTGCTATTGTCGGTGCTTTGTATGCCGCCGGATACAAGCCGCAAGAAATGCTTTCATTTTTTAAAAAAACACCTCTGTTAAAAATAGGATTGTATGCCCGTGGAAAGCCCGGATTTATGGATAGTGAAAAATATGCTTTGTATTTTAAAAAGTTTTTTAAAGAAGATTCTTTTGAGAGTTTGAAATATCCGCTTACCATTACTGCTACCAATTTATTGGAAGGCACTCTTGATTTTTTTAAGACGGGTGAATTGATTAAAGCATTGCTAGCTTCATCGGCGTTGCCACCGGTTTTTTCGCCTATTGAAATTAACGGAATTTTATATTGTGATGGTGGGGTGTTGAATAACTTTCCTATAGAGCCTTTACATCAAAAATGTGAAAAAATAATTGGCAGTTTTGTCAATCCGGTCAGCAAAATTCATAAATCTGAAGTCAACTCCCTATATAAATTAGTAGCTAGGGTTTTTCACATTGGGTTAGACGCTAATAATTTTTCGAAGTTTGAAAAGTGCAATTATGTTTTTCTGCCATCGAATATGAATAAAATCGGAATTTTAGACTCGAAAGGAGTAGAGCGGGCTTATGAATTAGGGTATGCCTTTGCAAAGCAAGAGGAAACGAAGATTTTAAGCTCTTTAACATAATGCGAATCATACAACAGATGAACCTTAACCTTCACACCGAAAATGAAACCCAATTATAGTATCGTTGTCTTAATTTTCTTAGCTTTTTTTGTCATTTCTTTTTTAACGAATATTTTGGGTGCTTTAAACCCCAGTGTGTCTTTAAGTTATGATTTGAACGATACCATGGCAGGATTTTTACCGTTTTCATTTTTTATTGCTTATGGAGTAATGTCAATTCCTGCCGGTTTTATGTTAGAAAAATACGGTGAGAAGAAAATGATGGTCATCGGCTTCGGATTGGCCTTGTTAGCATCGTTAGTATTTGCCAAAATACCGGGATTTTGGGTTTTCTTATTTTCATTGTTTACTATTGGTACCGGAATGGCCATTTTACAAGTTGTGGTAAATCCGTTATTAAGAGCTGCAGGCGGCAAAGAAAATTACGCATTTACTTCGGTCATAGCCCAGTTAATTTTTGGTGCGGCTTCTTTTGTAAGCCCACAAGTATATTCGTGGTTGGTTACCCGAATTGAGAGTACCGATGCTCCTAAAAACCAATTTATAAGTTTTATTTCGGATATGGTGCCTTCAGGGCAAACATGGGTTTCTATTTATTGGATATTTGCCCTGTTGAGTTTGCTGATGATTGTGTTGGTTATCGCTACCCGATTTCCAACAGTAACTTTACAAGAAGACGAAAAGGTAGGTACAAAAGACAGCTATGTAAAACTATTTAAAGACCGAACCGTAATTTTATTCTTTTTAGGGATTTTTGCGTACGTTGGGGCAGAACAAGGTATCTCTTACTGGATGTCAAAATTTTTAGAGAATTATCACCATGTTGACCCTGATACTATTGGTGCCAATGCGGTAGGGAATTTTTGGGGATTGATGACGTTGGGCGGTATAGTAGGGTTGGTACTTTTAAAATTTTTAGACAGTAAAATTGTGCTGAAACTTTTTACAAGCCTTGCCATTATATGTTTGGCCATAGCCTTACTGGGTTCGGCAAACCTGTCGCTTTATGCTTTTCAGGCAAGCGGTTTTTTCTTAGCGGTAATGTACCCTATTATTATTTCGTTGGCACTGAATTCGGTAGAGAAACACCACGGGGCTTTTGCCGGAATTTTAATGAGTGGTATTATGGGAGGTGCCGTAGTGCAATTGATTATCGGGTTTATAAGCGATTTGAGTTCTTTAAAAGTGGGGATGCTTTTTAATTTTGTAGTATTAGGATATGTACTGAGTATCGGTTTTTGGGCAAAACCGTTGATTAAAAACAAAACCATCCGGCTGAAAAAGGAATGAACTGTTTAGTGGTTGGTACTAACTGCTTTGTCCGTTAGGTTCTTGTGAGTATTCAGCCTGACACTGTTAAATTACATCGCTAATAGAGGTTTTCGTTTCCGGTATTTGTATTCATTTTTTGTATATTTAAACTCCTGTTAAATTTATCCTATATGAAATGAGCCATAATAATTAAGTTGATACCAACCAAAATGATTCTTGGCAAATTCCATCTGACAATTAAAAATAAATAAAATATAAACAGATGAAAAAAATATTCTTTTTTTTAACCATAATATGCATTTCTTGCACTCAACGGAAAAAAGCCGATTTGATAGTTGTCAACGCTACTGTGTATACGGTTGATGATGCTTTTGCCAAAGCGGAAGCCTTTGCTGTCAAAGACGGAAAATTTGTTGCTGTGGGTACCTCAGATGAAATAAAAAAGCAATATACCGCGCCAAAAAGCATAGATGCCCAAGGAAAAACTATCGTTCCGGGATTGATAGATGCCCATTGTCATTTTTACGGATTGGGATTGCAACAGCAAAAAGTAGATGTAACCGGCACAAAAAGTTATGATGAAGTACTGCAAAAAACAGTCGATTTTTACCGCAAAAAGAAACCTGCGTTTGTTACCGGCCGCGGTTGGGATCAAAATGATTGGGAAGACAAATCATTTCCTACCAATG
The DNA here is from genome assembly GCA_011330545.1 of Flavobacteriia bacterium. Taxonomy (GTDB): domain Bacteria; phylum Bacteroidota; class Bacteroidia; order Flavobacteriales; family Flavobacteriaceae; genus Aureibaculum. Next base: position 3,547 of record DRQI01000229.1, on the reverse strand, counting down.
AAAAGTTAAATGAGCTTTTTCCGGAGATACCGGTAGCTCTGACAAGAATTGACGGCCATGCCCTCTTGGTAAATAACGCTGCATTAGCACTTGCCGGAATTGACGAAAATACCAATGTGCAAGGTGGAGAAATTATTAAAAAAGACGGAATTATTACAGGTGTATTAATCGACAATGCCATGGAATATGTCTACAATATCATTCCGAAACCCAATCTGAAAGCATCGGCACAAGCCTTAAAAGATGCTGAAGAAATTTGTTTTAAATTGGGTTTGACTACGGTTGATGATGCCGGATTGGATAGAAAAATCATCGAACTAATTGACAGTTTACAACAAGCAGGTGAATTAAAAATACGCATCTATGCCATGGTAACTGCAGATGAAAAAAATTTAGACTACTATTTAGACAAAGGTATTGTTAAAACCGGCCGATTGAATGTTCGTTCTTTTAAGGTATATGGTGACGGTGCTTTGGGTTCAAGAGGTGCAGCACTTCGAGAACCGTATCGTGATAAGCCTAATCATTATGGGGCTTTGGTAAATACAGTAGGTTTTTTACAACAAACGGCAAAACGTATTGCAGCTTCTGATTTTCAAATGAATACCCATGCTATTGGCGATTCTGCAAATCATATAATGTTACAAACTTATGCTGACGTGTTGAAAGATAAAAAAAACCGGCGTTGGCGTATAGAGCACGCGCAAATTGTATCACCTGAAGATTTTGACGCTTTTAGAACTATTATACCTTCGGTACAGCCCACACATGCTACTTCTGATATGTATTGGGCAAAAGATAGGGTTGGTGCCAAACGAATGAAAGGTGCTTATGCATACAAGGCCTTATTACAACAATATGGCAAGGTTGCATTGGGTACTGATTTTCCGGTAGAGAAAGTAAATCCGATGCTCACATTTTATGCTGCTGTTGCCCGGAAAGATTTGGATGATTATCCGAGCGGTGGATTTCAACCTGAAAATGCACTGACAAGAGAAGAAACGTTGCGAGGTATGACAACTTGGGCGGCGTATGCCAATTTTGAGGAAAATGAAAAAGGAAGTATTGAAGTGGGTAAGTTCGCTGATTTTATTATTCTTAATCAAGATATCATGCAAGTCAATATCAACAAAGTTCCTAAAATTAATATAGCACAAACTTTTGTAAATGGAGAACGTGTAAAATAGAAAAAGCGCAAAGTTTAGTTAAACTTTACGCTTCTATTAGAATGTAATGTGTTCTTATTTAAAAGAAAGCGGAATTTCTACCCTAGTAGTATCCCATGCTAAAATCATCGCCATATCTTTACCTTTTCTAAAGGCTATGGTAAAGGCTTCTAATGATTTTTCATCTTTTTTAACAGGTACTTTAACCCTTAATACATCTGCAGCTTCGTCGTATTGAAAAGACCCCCAAACATTGAGGTTTGAATTGAGGATGATAGTCCATTCTTTTTCTCCGGGAATGCTATGCAATACATAAGTGCCGGCTTTTAATGACTTGCCTCCGAATTCCAAATCTTTGTAAAAGGTAACTTCGGTAGCTTCATTGGCACCGGTTCTCCATATTTTACCATAAGGTACAATCCCTCCAAAGATTACCCTATCTTTTTTTTGTGGCCTTCCGTAAAGAACTTTTGCCAATGGTGGTGAGGTGCGGTCAATTCTTAAATACGTAATATCGTGAGGACTCTTGTCTAAGTCACTAAATTTAACCGAAGGTATCTCTTCTGTTTCTTGAGAAAATCCTTTATAACTAATTAAAGATATGGTTGCTAGAGCCAATACTACTAAAAAGTGATTTTTTTTCATGCCTAATTATTTTAATTTATAGTTATTATTAAATAGTAGACGCTAATCTATATATAACTTACATAGTAACAATGTAGTTTTAACTTTTATTTTCTTTTTTGTTTTTCTGATAAAAAAGAGTATTTTGTAAGGAAATAAGTATTTTAAATACTATTATAAGCAAAAGTGATTTGGCTATGCTAAAATTGGCAAAATAATTGTTTATTTTTGCATAGTTTTAATCACGATAATATTTAAATAAAAAAAAATATGGCATTAGAAGTTACAGATGCTACTTTTGACGAAGTAGTATTAAAATCAGAAAAACCCGTTTTAGTAGATTTTTGGGCAGCTTGGTGTGGGCCTTGTAGAATGTTGACTCCCATCGTTGAAGAATTGAATAGTGATTTTGAAGGAAAAGCAGTTATTACAAAAGTAGACGTTGACGCAAATCAAGAATTTGCTGCAAAATACGGCGTGAGAAATATACCAACAGTATTGATATTTAAAAATGGAGAAGTGGTAGACAAGCAAGTAGGTGTTGCCCCAAAAGCAACCTATACTGAAAAATTAGAAGCACTTGTTTAAATTTTTAATTAAAAAGGTTTAAAAAGTTTAGTTCTGAACCTCAGAACTAAACTTTTTTGTTTTACAACTTATTTTTATACTAATGGCTATTCGTGAAGCGACAAATATGTACGGTGTCAAAAACTTAGAACTACTTGCCAATCAGGTGGTTGAAGGGTTTATTACCGGACTTCACAAAAGCCCGTTTCACGGATTTTCGGTAGAATTTGCCGAACACCGTTTGTATAATAAAGGCGAAAGCACCAAGCATATCGATTGGAAATTATATGCCAAAACCGATAAACTTTTTGTAAAACGCTATGAAGAAGAAACCAATTTACGCTGTCATCTTATCATAGATAATTCGGCGTCTATGCATTATCCGTTACAGAAGAAGGCTTCGCTTGAAAATTTGAATAAAATAGGGTTTTCAGCCATTGCTTCAGCGGCCTTACTTGAAATCTTAAAACGCCAACGCGATGCTTACGGCTTGAGTGTATATGCCGAGGAAAATGAATACTATGCCCCTGCCAAAGGAAGTGAACGCCACCGGAGGATGTTATTGACTATTTTAGAAAAAATCTTACAACAACCATCACATACCAATACAAAAACTTATACTGCATTGCATGAAATTGCCGATAAAATTCATCGGCGTTCTATGATTTTTTTGTTTACCGATATGTTTCAGGCAGATAGGGATGAAGGTGAATTATTTGAAGCCTTGCGGCATTTAAAATACAACAAGCACGAAGTCATATTATTTCATACGTATGATGGCAAACACGAATTGCATTTTGATTTTGACAATACGCCTAAACGGTTTGTAGATGTGGAGACCGGCGAACATATTAATTTATATGCCGATACCATTAAAGATAATTACAAAACTGTTGTAGAAGGTTATTTTAATGAATTGAAAATGAAATGCATGCAGTATAAAATAGATTATGTGCCGGTAGATATTACCAAGGGCTTTGAACAGATTCTAATTGCCTATTTAATTAGTAGAAAAAGATTTTTATAAGAAAGTTATAGAAAGGCTTTGCAGATTTAAAAAACGAGTTTATATTTGCACCTGCCTGCCGGAAAGGTAGGACTGCTATTAAGCAAAGGTCTGGTAGTTCAGCTGGTTAGAATGCCTGCCTGTCACGCAGGAGGTCGCGGGTTCGAGTCCCGTCCAGACCGCT
>DRQI01000228.1 GCA_011330545.1 Flavobacteriia bacterium | reverse complement strand
GCGGATTTAAAGGTGTACAAAAATTAATAGATTCTAAAAATTTAGGGACTATTGTCTTAACTACGGGAATTCAAATTTCAGGAAAATTTACCAATGTAATTGCCAATGACAATCAGAAAACAGCTTACTTTCAAACAACAGGCCCAACAGCACTGGCCTATAAAAATAAAGAACTCATCGGCCACCATAAAGAGTATCATGCTGATGGATTTGGTTCGCCTGTAGGAAAATTAAAAGGTATCAATTTGGCCATCGAAGATATGTCGCCAACCGATTTGGAAGCCTACGGAATTTATGAAGGAAAAAGAGTGGCCTTAAATTTTGAAGGAGGCATTCAAGTAGCCGGTGAAATTATTACCGGAAAACGAAACTTAAAAGGTAAAATCATTTTAATTTCTTTTAAAAATTGTACTGTCAAACATTATGACACGGTTTTATTCCATCCTGATTGGGGTATTTATGACATGGCTGTTGGCAAAGAGGTAGTATCGGCGTATTCGGGAGTGGCAGACCCTGAAAATTACGGACTTGTTTTTGAAGCCCCAAAAGAAAAGACTCATAAAATTAAATACTCTGAAAGCGATAAAAGGCTGCATTCTTTTTATCAAAAAGTACGGGATATTAGAGAAAGTAAGGTTATAGATAGTGATAGCCTAGCAACTATTTTTAATACGATGCTCATTGAATTCCCTAACGATTGGCTCGTACCTTTAGAAATTTATGAACTGATCTATAAAAAAGATACTTCTTTAAAACAGAAAGTACTCACCCATTTAAAAGAACTCGCTAAAAATAAAGCGTTTGCCAAACTTATAGAAGACAGTTTGCAACTATTGGCACAAGAGCCTGAAATAATAGATTGATATCAAGCCATTTTTAAATGTAATCTACCTTACAAATTCGCAAGGTATTGACCATTCCTTTTGCTTGAACGGGCATCGATGTTAAATTGATAACAAAATCGCCTTGCTTGCAATACCCTTTTTCGGTGGCTATCCTATTGATATCTTCAACGGTATCATCGGTACTCACCAATTTATCATAATACAATGCTTTTACTCCCCATAATAAATTAAGCATTGCTAAAATACGTTTGTTAGAAGAAAAAGCTAAAATATGTGTCTTAGGCCGCCAAGCAGAAATTTGAAAAGCGGTATATCCGCTATTGGTCAAGGTTGATATTACCGTTGCATCGATATCATCGGCCATTTTAGCCGCTTGATAGCATATTGTTTTTGAGATAAAACGTTCGTTTAAACTCTGAATAAATGATTCGGGCTTTACAATGAGTGATGAGTCTTCTACACCTTCAATAATCAAACGTATTTTTTTTATGACTTCTACCGGAAACTCGCCTACCGATGTTTCTCCTGAAAGCATTACGGCATCGGCACCATCCATAATAGAATTGGCAACGTCATTTACTTCTGCCCTTGTTGGCACTTGGCTTGTTATCATACTTTCCATCATTTGTGTGGCAATGATAACCGGAATCCGGGCCTGTTTGGCCTGAAGTACTAATTTTTTTTGGATGAGTGGTACTTTTTCCATAGGTACTTCTACGCCCAAATCGCCCCTAGCGACCATCAATCCGTCACAATAAGCCGTAATTTCACGGATATTGGCAACGGCTTCGGGTTTTTCTATTTTGGCGATAATCGGTATTTTATACGTTGAATTTTGCGCAATTAATTCTCGCAATTGTATAAGGTCTTCTTTATGCCTTACAAAGGAAAGTGCAATCCAATCGACTTCCATTTTAATGGCAAAAAGCGCATCTTCTATATCTTTTTTTGTCAATGCCGGAAGTGAAATAGCGGTATTGGGTAAATTCACCCCTTTTTTAGATTTTAACTTTCCGCCACGAAGCACTCTTGTAATTACTTTAATGTCACTGTCAGTACTGAGTACTTCAAAGAGTAATTTCCCGTCATCTACCAATATCTGCTCGCCTACTTTTACATCCTTAGGAAAATTTTGGTAGGTCATATAGGCTTTCTCTTGTGTACCTTCACATTTTTCGGTAGTAAAGGTAAAGGTATCTCCTTTTTTTAATTTTACTTTTTCACCCATCACCCCCACTCTTAATTTGGGGCCTTGTAAATCGGCCAGTACGGCAACATTATATCCTTTTCGTTGGTTTACTTCTCTAATTATTTTAATCTTCTTTTCTACATCTTCATAATTAGCATGCGAAAAATTAACCCTAAAGACATTTACGCCTACAGTCATCATTTCTTCAATAATTTCTTTGGTATCGCAAGCTGGGCCTAGTGTAGCTACTATTTTTGTTTTTTTACGGTTTCGCATAGTTAAAAAATTAAAAAATCTTTTGATTTTAATGTTTGGGGATTTAATGTATAAGAAGTAACAACCCCTTTGATACTTTTTATTTTTTCGAGTATTGCAATCAATCTTTCGGCTGTAAAATCACCAAAGATTTTTAAAAAATAATCTACTTTCTTTTTTTCGCTTATTAAGTATGAAATCTTTGACTCTTCGGCAAACAATGTTGGCCTCTCAGTATTTTTTGTGGTAAAAACATGCTTATTTGCCACTAATGCCCATGTTGTAAAGGTTTGGTTACAATCATAATTATACCATGTAAAGGAGCAATTCTTATCTGTAAAATCAATATTATTAGCTTGACGCTCCAGATGAATTGTCAATTGTTTATTTAAATAATAGGCCAATCGGTAATCGTCTAATGTGCTATTAATCGCCATTAGGTGATAATCGTGCTCGTATTCATATCCTAAGGTAAGTACTTTAGACATTACTATTAACTAAAATGCTAAAATAAGTATTGTTTTACTAAAAAGTGCAAATAGTTACGAAATCGTTTTAGCTATATGGTGTTTTTTATAATGAAGTTTTATTTTTGAATCAACTTAAATTTTTTTTTAAACAATCACCCTATCTTTAGTTCTTTTTCTTTTCATTAAAGATATAATGACAAGGTTTAAATTAAGTCCATTTTATCAATTTACAATACTAAAACTTAAAAAATAAAACTGTTTATTTGGTTTCTTTATTTAATTTTTTAATAAAATATGATGGATGTAATCCTGTTTTTTTATAAAATGCCGTTGAAAAAGATTGGGTATTACTAAATCCGCATTTTTTTGCAATACCCTTAATATTATATACCTGCCTAAACTGTTCATCATTGGTCAATTTATCTAAAACATATTCTATTTTTAAATTGTTAAGATAATTAGAGAAGTTCATGCCTTTAGTAATATTAATAACTTTTGAAAGATAGGTGCTATTGGTTTTCAATTCCTTTGAAAGTGAATTTAAAGTATATTTTTTAGTAATAAAGCTTTTAGAACTTTCAAAATCATCAAGTTTTATCAGAATTTCATTAACCAATTCTTCCGAAAGTTCTTGAGATGTGACTTTAATAACATTATTTCTACGCGTTTTATTGGTGATTTGCTTTTTTAACTGATAGTATTCTAAAATTGTTTTAAATCTTTCTTTATTCTTATAATTTCTTCTTAAAACATATAGGATTATTAATAAAAATGCCAGGCTAAGGATTATAAGTAAGGTAATTATTCTATAATGCTCTTTACTATTTTGTTTTAGCGAGGAGATAAGCTTTTGTTTTTGTTGTAGTAATAAAGGTGTTTCATATTTATTTGTAATTTGCTTATTTAATTTGCTAAAATCATGATCTATTATACTATCTGTAACTAAAAATTTATTAAGATACTCTAATTGTTTTCTTGAGTTATTTATTGATTTGAAATAATTACTTAAAAGAAAATAAGATTCTCTGGCATTGTAAATAGATGAAGATTTTGTTTGATATAAAGTATCAATTTTAAAAAGGTATTTTAATCCTGTCTTTTGATTATTCAAATCTGTATAGATGTCATAAAGATATAAATAAATAACAGGGAGGCTTTGTTCTTCATTTTTTAAAAGAATTATTGCCTTATGAAGACTGTCTAAGGCTATTTGGTACTTTTTTATATGATATGAGTTAATACCATAGCCAACTAAAAAATGGGGATAAATGTATCCATCTCTTTTGTTATTACTTTCAATGACGCCTTTTTTCAAAAGAACTCTAGCTGTATCAAAATTTAAATTTTTACTATAAGAATCGGCTAAAGCATACAACGACTTCAGGTATTGCTTACGGTCTATATTTTGAAGATTTTTCTGCTGTATATTTTTAAAATTCTCTTTAAATAAAATTAGGGCTTCTTCTCTTTCATCACTTATGTTTTTCAATAAACCAATATAATGCTTTACGGTGATGAGTTGTAAATTATTTCGTTGCTTTGAAGCAAGGGCATTGGCCTTTATAAAACTTTCAAGCGCCTTTGCGTGATTTGAATTATAATATAATTCTATCCCCTTTTGAATATAACCTTGTGCCGGATATTTTTTTTGATGCCAGTTTTCAGTAAAAAAGAGAATACTGTCTGCATATTGAATTGCTTTGTTAGTTTTTGAGTAATACTCAGAAAAGAGAAGATATCCATCAGCTATTTTAATGACATTCTTATTCCGTTTCGCTTTTAATAAAAAAGCATCAGCGTATTTGATTCGTGAAGAATCTAAAGAATTTTCATTAAACTTCTCTTCCAGCACAGAAAATTCTTCAATTGACAAAGAATCAATAAGAGTTTGTTGACAACATACATGTTGAGCAAAACACATAAAAAGGAAGAAAAAATGAGGTTTCAACTTAGAGCTCCTATTTAACAATTAGTTTGAATAATCTACCTACAAATATAATACCATATTTTCGGAATAGAAAAACTCACAGTTTTACAAAAAAACGTGACTTCAAAAAAATGATTGAAATAAGTCTAAATTTATAAATCTTGGGCAAGTTTATTTTGAAGTGCATATCATTTCAGCTTATTTTGTTACTTGATGATAGAATAAGGCAACCAATGGGGAATTAGAATTAAAACTTAAATAAACTGAGTAGCTATTTCATTGTTTAAATATACACATATACCTCCGGTTACTCTTATAAAATTAAAAAAACATACCAATGAATATTAATCTTAAAACCAATTGCTTATGAAATAAACAACAGTCAAATAACCGGAGGAGTATAAAAATAGTTTTTTTTGGTCAGAAAACGCCTCCAGTAAGAGTAAAATATAAAGATTTTCGTGAAATCCAAAAAAATAATTTTAAAAATGAAAAAATGAAAAAAATAGAATTTATTTTTAAAGTACTATTATTTTTAGTCATTATGCAAAGTTGTGAGCAGTTTAATCCTGTTGACCCTATTACTCCGACATGCCTATGGGATGAAAATAATCAAGTTTCATTTACCAATTTACAATTACATCACCCTTCGGGTTTATCTAATTTTCATATCTCCCAAATTCCACAAGATAGAATTGAGCGATCGCTTGTTAATATTTTAGAAGTTAATGGTGATGCCGGCTCCCCATCACAAGCAAAAATTACTGTTAATTTAAAGGCAAATGGTGATGCATGTGTTGGAGAAAAGACTGTTGCATTTATGCAAGGTGCTCCAGAAGTTTCTATAGCCACCATAAATGTACCTTTTGTTTCAAATGCTATTTTTCTTGGGGAGGTAACTGTGGGAATAAGAGGGGATACGTTTAGGAATACTATTGGAAGCGGTACTTTTTATCATATAGTTTGGACTGGTTCAGGAAATGACCCCAATGGTGGTGTTGTTGGAAGCATTGCAGGAACAAAAATAACATATAGTAATAGGGATGGGTCATCCAAGAAAAAGGTAATTTCTAAAGATGGTTGCTATATCCAAAATGGACAAACAGTATGCATGTAAATAATATAAAAGATATGAAAACAATAAATTATAAAATAACACTTGTTCTATTAGTAATCATTGCATTGATTTTTTCTTGCGATACCAATGAAACCGAAAGTGTAGAACAAACAATACAGGAGACATCAATTGAGTTAAAATCTAGTTACGGATTACTGGATATTTCACCAAATATTTATCACGATTATTTTAGACAAACAGATTATAGTGCGGGATTTTCTTCATTAAAAGCAAATTCCTTAGCGGAACCTTCGATTGTCCAACGAATTAACATTAGTGACGATAATAATAAGACTAGGAACTTTTCGATAAACAATGTATCCATAAACTCGTTAACTAAGGCTGTTAAAATGTCAAAAGTAGATGGACAAAATATTTATGGGAAAACTATTAGTTTTAAAATTGGTACTACTAATAAAAAAGATAAAGTTGGAAATCCCTCTACTGAGACAGAAGTGGAAATGTATATTCCAGATTTGGTTGAAATTACGAATCCTAAAATAGATAATGATGATGAATTATTACCAATATGCTATTATGAAGATTTTGTGTTAGAATGGAATGCCGATCCAAATAATGAAGAGGGATTGGTTGTAATAGCAGAATATTTTGGTAACAATGCTATACCTGAAAATTCTACTAATGAACATATCTTAAATACAGATGTAATTGATATTGATAATGGTCATGCTGTTTTAAATAATGATTTGTTTAAAAATATACCAAATTTAAGTATTGTACATTTAATATTGCTTAGGGGGAATGTTGCTATAGAAGAAATAGAAGGGGAACTTTATAAATTTTATGCCGAGTCACATGTTAGGCTTCCAATCATTTTAGCGAAAGATTTAACAACTGTTGCAAAAGAATAAAATTTCAAGTACAATTGCAGGTTAAATCATTGCTTTAACCTGCAATTTTAAATATTAACACTCCTCATATTGAATAAAACTAGTGTCATATTTCTACTGTTAGCGGTATTACTATTTAATAATAAAAAGATTAATGCCCAACATAAAAACAACTTAGAAGCAGGTTTATTTAACATTGGCTTTGGTGGTTTTATAGGTGGTTTAGGTGCAATCTTAAATAAAAAACCAAATGAAAAAACCGGTAAAGTTTTTTTGAAAGGTTTTAGCCAAGGCGCATTAGGTGGTTATCTACTCTTTGAAAGTAAATGTTTAGTCGGTAAATATGGTAAAACAGGAAATTATAGTTATATCTGGCCATCAAAATTGATAAATAGCGCCGGAGTTTCTATAATAGAAAATGCAGCATCAAATAGATCTTTTGGAGAGAGGTGGCATCTAAATATTGGTTTTAACCGTTTTGAAATTTTTACTAAAAATAAGTTTAAAATTTCTTATAGAGTAATGCCATTTGCACTAAGCAGTACAATTTATGGTTTTACTCAAGGTCATTTAAGTATTAATGAAAGTATAAAAACAGGTACATTTGTATTTACTACCAACAGAATTACATCTGAAGGATTAACATTGTCTAATACCATTTTTCTTTTGAGAAATAGAATTTTTAGCAAACAACTTATTCTTAGTCACGAACTTGTACATACATATCAGTTTGAAAGTTTTTCATCTTTAAATCCATACTTAGACAAACCCATTAACAATTTAAAAATTAATAACGATTGGCTTAAAAAATATTCCAAAATTTTTCATACTGATTTTAATTTTTTAACATTTGGAATATTTTATGAGTTGAATGCTAATAATTCTTCCAATTTTTTTGAAAGAGAAGCACAATTTTACACAGAAAAAAAATAAATCAATAATGGTAAGTAATTAACCTTTGAAAATTATAAAAAATGAAAAAGTATCAACTATTCCTTTTACTAACATTCTTATTATTAAACTCATGTAACTCGGAAGATAATTTTATTGATTTATCCCCTTTCAATGATTTTATGATAGAACTAACCGTTTTTTTTAATTCAAATTCAACAGGAAATTACAAATTTGACACAGAATATTTTAAAACTAATGGCTTTGACCAACTAATAACAGAGCCTGCTAGTTTTGAAGGGAGTATGCCTTCTAACCATCAAAGTACTTTTTTTAAAGTTGTTAAAGAATATAAAAAAGTTGGGGTAAAAATTATGGCTATTGACAATATTGTTGGTTATAAACTTAGAATCTCTGCAATATCAGGTTATCCTGACGGTGAAACAGTAGTAAATATAGAAAATAATTTATACGACAATGAAGAAACAACCATTATTTATAATTTTGAATCTAATGAATTGTTCATCAATTAATCTATTATTTTTAAATAGAAAAAGTACAAGTTTAAATTTACTATTTTGTTTTGATATTTCCAAAAGTGAGTTTTGGACACACTATGAACCATGAAATAATGAAACCTGTTTGCCTTAAAAATGTAAAAACAACGATGAGTATAATACTCATTATTATTTGTTCCATACATAATACCAATGCGCAAAACGATTCATCATCTAACAATTTAGACCTATTTAATAGATATAGCAAATGGGGCTTTTCATTGACACCTATTCTTTATAACAAAGCCTCTATTACCAGAAATTTTGGAAATATCACTTTAGTTAATAAATCAATGCCAAGTTTTCAATTTGGTATTAAAAGACGTTTTTATGGAGATAAGCAATGGAGCTTTAATATTGGGGCAAATTTAACGTTGATACCACTTTCAAATTTATCTTTCAAATTAAAAAAAGAAGATGTTTTTAATAGTTTTAATGGTTTTGAAGATTCTTTCAAAGAATATAATAATTTATATTTATCCATTCCATTAAATTTTGAATTTAAAAGGCAACTTACACTGAAAACTTATTTTAATTTTAATACAGGTATTAATATATATTATTTAACAAGAAGTGATTATCAACTATCTGTTGTCCTGAGTAGCGAAGAACTAAATGAGGATAGAGAAATCTTTGCACTATTTGTTGAAACACAAGAGAAACAATTTCAAGCCAGTATTAATTTAAGTGTTGGAATATATTTTATTTTTAAAAAATATATGTTACAGACAAATATTGTTTATAATAAAACATTTAAAAATTTGTTAGTAGGTGAATACCAGTTTGGTAATTTACTTGTATCTGAGCCTACTCGTGGTAATTATATTGTTTCCGGAGATTTTATCGGGCTATCAACTACTATCTATTTTAAAAAAAGAACTAAAAAAATAAAAAGAATCAAAAGAAAGGAAAAATAAAAATTTATATGTTATCAAATAATCTAAAGAGAATTATAATTTTATGCGTTGTAACTGTATATTCATTCTCGATAAACGCTCAAAATAAACCATTAGGAGATTTCGATTATTTTATTATGTATAGCAACTGGGGCTTTTCGGCGGCAACAATCTCATACCTCAAGCCAATTATTTCAAGAAATGATATAACCAACATCACTATTAACACTTCTAAAGGAGCCCAAATAAGTGTAAAATACCATTATCATAAAGAAAAAGAATGGAGTTTTAATACAGGCATCATATTTACACTATTACAACCTTCAAAATTATTATTCACTTTAAAAAATCAAGATGTTTTTAAAGAAGAGCAACGTTTTTTTGAAAGCAGCCTGAAAGGGAAATTTTATATCCAATTTCCCATAAATGCCGAGATAAAAAAACGTCTTTGGGAGAATATCTATTTTAACTTTAACGTCGGACTTACGGTATTTTTTATTAATGTTCCAACAAATAATATAAATTATACTATCTTAGATACTACTTCAAATGAAACTAAAGAAGTTTTCTCTTTAAACTATAACAATGGTAACAGAGCTCACCTTACGGCACTTTTTAGTATTGGAACTTATATAATGTTTAAAAATTTTATGGTTCAAACAAATATAGTTTTTGATAAAACTTTTGAAAACTTTTGGGATGGTGATTATCAGTTTCAAAACTTATTGCAATCTGAGCCTTCTTCTGGAACATATAATTTAAAAGGTGATTATTTCGGATTTCTATTAACCGTTTATTTTAAGCGTAAGGGTTGGTGAAACGAGTTTTTTGCCATTTGGTTTCATTCAAATTCATAAAAGCCTTTATAAAGAAATCCTATTTTGAACTTTATAATACGCACGCTTTGAAGCAATTTCTTCAGCTTTTTTCTTAGACGTAGCCCTTCCTTTAGAGGCAATTTTATCATCTATAAAAAGTTTTACGCTAAAATGCTTGATGGTATCGTTGCCCGTATCTTCATAAACATCATAAAAGATATGCTTTTTGGTTTTTTGGCACCACTCAATAAGTACACTTTTATAACTGGTTATTTTACCCTCTAACCTATCTATATCAACATACGGCTCTATTACTGTTCTGTGTATAAATTTTTCGCAGGTACCATATCCTTTGTCTAAATATACGGCACCGATAAGCGACTCAAAGATATTGCCATGAATATTATCGCCAAAATTCTTCTTGGGCACATTGCTTATGATAAAATTTATCAACCCTAAATCTTTTCCTATTTCATTAAGGTGTTCTCTACTCACAATCTTAGAACGCATTTGTGTTAAATAGCCTTCTGTGGCCAAAGAGATTTTCTTAAAGAGGTAAATAGCAATGATTGAACTCAACAAAGCATCGCCTAAAAATTCTAACCGTTCGTAATTTAACGGTTTTCCGGAGGCCGATTTTTTCTTTACAGAACTGTGTGTAAATGCTTTTTTATAGTATTTTAAGTGAGCAGGTTTAAATCCGCAAATTTTTTGAATGGAAGCCAAAAAAATCTCGTCTTGTTTAGAGCGAGATTTCAGGATATTTTTGATAAAATTCATTTGTTTATTTACAACTCATATTTCTTAAATAATACACAAGCATTATGGCCTCCAAATCCAAATGTATTGCTCATGGCAATTTTCACATCTCTTTCTTGAGCCTTATTAAAGGTGAAATTCAATTTCGGGTCAATGGCATCATCATCGGTAAAATGATTAATGGTTGGTGGTACCAACCTGTTTTTAATAGCCAAAATAGAAGCGATGGCTTCTATGGCTCCGGCAGCACCTAACAAATGCCCTGTCATTGATTTTGTTGAATTGATATTGATAGCATAAGCATGCTCGCCAAAAACTTCTATGATAGCTTTAGATTCTGCAATATCACCTAGTGGTGTTGCAGTACCATGCATATTAATAGCATCAACTTCTTCGGGTTTGATATTGGCATCCTGCAAACAGTTTTTCATCACATTGATAGCTCCTAAGCCTTCGGGATGTGGCGCTGTAACATGATGTGCATCGGCCGATAAGCCGCCACCGATTAATTCGGCATAAATAGTGGCTCCTCTGGCTTTGGCATGTTCTAATTCTTCTAAAATCAAAGCTCCGGCTCCTTCACCCAATACAAAACCGTCTCGGTCTTTATCAAAAGGCCTTGAAGCTGTTTGAGG
>DRQI01000227.1 GCA_011330545.1 Flavobacteriia bacterium | reverse complement strand
GGCTCTTATGAAGAAAATAAATTACTATTGGCCGAGGCCAAAATCAGAACGGGTAATATTGAAGGAGGATTGGCAGATTTAGATGCCATAAGAAACTTTCAAAATGCAGGCTTGGCAGCCACCGCCGGATCTGGTATGAATGAAGTTCAAGCCTTAGAAGAAGTAAGAAAAGAAAGGCGATTGGCTTTAATTTTTAGAGGTGTCAATTTCTATGATGCCAGGCGTTATGGTATCTCTTCAGGTTCACGAACAGGGGCGTGGATATTAGATGCCGCCGGAAATTTAAATACTAATGCTACTATTAACTACGGTTATTTAGACTATTGGCCGGTACCGGCTTTTGAAACAGATTTTAACCCTTTGCCCAGTAACCCTAATTAATTTAATAAATTATTTTTTGGCATAGAATGTTAAAATTATAGAAAGAGGTTGCTCAATTGTTTGCAACCTCTTTTTTATTGATAAATACAACGTATGAAAAGATATGTACTAATATTCGTTTTAAGTGCTTTAATATACAATTGCAAAAAAAATAAAAGTGCTTTGTTATTTACTAGAAAAGACAATGCTTTTACCAACATCCGTTTTAAAAATAATATTGTTGATAATGCCAAGTATAATATTGTAAACTATCTCTATTACTATAATGGAGCAGGAGTCGCCGTAGGAGATATCAATAATGATATGCTACCCGATATTTATTTTGTTTCTAACCGTGGAGAGAATAAATTATACCTAAACCAAGGAGGATTAAAGTTTAAAGATATTACCAATACTGCCGGTGTTAAAGGTACATCAGATTGGAATACCGGCGTAACAATGGTCGATTTAAATAACGATGGGTTACTAGATATTTATGTATGTGCCGTAACAGGGTTGTTGAATTTTAAAGGGCATAATGAATTATTCATCAATAATGGAGATGGAACATTTACCGAAAAATCAAAAGAATTCGGGTTAGATTTTAAAGGATACGCAACACAAGCCTACTTTTTTGACTATGATAAAGATGGAGATTTAGATACCTATATTGTAAATCATGCCATACATACCAAAGAATCACACGGGCCGGCTTTTATTAGAAAAAAAAGGTCTGGATTCGTAGGCGATGTATTATTGCAGAACAATAATCAAAAATTTACTGATATTAGCGAAGAAGCCAATATATTTGGAGGCGTCAATGGCTACGGATTGAGTGCCTCAATAGCCGATTTTAACAATGATGGCTGGGATGATATCTATGTATGTAATGATTTTCACGAAGACGATTATTATTATATCAACAATCAAGACGGCACTTTTAAAGAAAGTTTGGCAAAAAACTTTTCGTATACTTCGCGGTTTTCTATGGGAAGTGATGTTGCAGATATCAATAGAGATGGCTATCAAGATATAATAACACTCGATATGCTTCCGTATGATGAAAAAGTGTTAAAAGAATCAGACGGGGATGTTTCCAATGATATACAAACGTTCCTGTTAAAACAAGGATACCACCGGCAATATGCCAGAAATATGCTTCAACTAAATAACGAAGGCCGCTATTTTACAGAGGTAGGCCTTTTTAATGGCGTTGCAGCAACAGATTGGAGCTGGGCACCGTTATTTGCTGATTTTAACCAAGACGGTTACCAAGATTTATTCATCTCTAATGGAATTTATAAAAGGCCCAATAACTTAGACTTTATGAAGTATATTTCAACTTCCTTTAAAAATAAATCTAGAAATGCATCCAAAAGTAATTGGCTTTTAAATTCGCTAAAAGAAATGCCTCAAGGCAAAGTTCCCAATCAACTGTTTAAAGGAACTGACAAAAAATTTATAAATAAAACAGGCCGGTGGATTGACACAATCGCTACACTTTCAAATGGTGCCGTATATGCAGACCTCGATTTGGATGGCGATTTAGATATCGTCACAAATAACTTGAACGAAATGGCTGTTATTTACCAAAACAATACTGACAAATCAAAAAATTACCTAAAAGTAAAACTAAGTTATACAGAAAAAAACAGTTACGGAATTGGCGCTAAAGTGATTCTCTATCACAGCGGAGAAAAACAATTAAAACAATTGTTCACTTCACGCGGATTTTTAT
Organism: Flavobacteriia bacterium; assembly: GCA_011330545.1. GTDB lineage: Bacteria > Bacteroidota > Bacteroidia > Flavobacteriales > Flavobacteriaceae > Aureibaculum. The sequence continues at coordinate 2,284 of DRQI01000227.1, read as the reverse complement.
CGTCTATAGAGCCGAAATTCCACTTCGGGTTAGGTGAAGAAACGAGCATAGATTCACTGCTTGTTATTTGGCCTGACAATACATATCAAAAAGTGGCAAATCTTGAGGTTAATAAAGAAATTGAAATTAAATATATTCAGAACAGCCCTACATACCGGTATGGTAAAAAACAAAAAAAAGAAATGTTTGAGCGGGTAAGTTTGATTGACTTTGTGCATCAAGAAGATTCGTATAATGATTTTAACTTCGAAAAATTAATTCCGTATAAAGTTTCTACCGCCGGCCCGGCACTTGCCACAGGCGATATAAATAATGATGGTTTTAAGGATGTGTTTATCGGTAATTCTTCAGGAAAAAAAGCTCAAATGTATATAAACAATGGGCAAAGATTAATTCGGTGGCCAATTGCCGAAATAGAAAATGATTCCCTGAATGAAGATATAGATGCCGTATTTTTTGATGCCGATAATGATAATGATTTAGACCTTTATGTTGTTAGCGGAATCCATGCCGCCGGAAATACAACGTACGAAAATGACAGGTTGTATCTAAATAATGGCAAAGGGTTGTTTACAAAAAGCAAGGGCAATATTCCTGATAATTTACTAAACGGGGCTTGTGTAAAACCCTGCGATTATGATAATGATGGAGATATTGATGTATTTATCGGAAACCGGTCAGTCTCTAATGACGTTGGTGCAAAGGTAAACTCATATCTTTTAAAAAATAATGGCAACGGCAATTTTACAATCGATGAGCATTTTTCGTTACAATCGAAAGTTACCGATGCCATTTGGGGAGATGTAAATAATGACGGGGCAAAAGACTTGATAATTTCAACAGAATGGGATACGCCGAAAATATATATCAATAAAAAAGGAAACTTAGTAGAAAAGAAATTAAGTCAGAATTTAAGCGGCTTATGGCAAACAGTAGCTACCTATGATATAGATGCCGACGGAGATCAAGATATCGTATTGGGCAATTGGGGGTTGAATACCAGATTTCACGCTTCAAAAGAATCCCCTTTAGTGATGTATACTGCTGATTTTGATAGCAATGGCAAAAAAGAAACAGTATTGGCTTATAATGTTGAAGGCACATATTTCCCTGTAAATTCTAAAGATGAATTATCTGCCCAGATGAATTATATCAATAAAAAGTTTGTAACATATAAAGACTATGCAAAACAACCGATTGAAAAAGTGATAGGTGCTGAGAAACTCGCTAAAGCCCATGCCTATAAAGTGCATCAATTGGCAAGTGGTTATTTGATGAATGAAAATGGCAGTTTTGAAAAATTTGTTGAATTCGATACCCCGTTGCAATGGGCTCCCATCATGAAATTTTTAAAATATCCTTTTATAAAAGCAAGAGGAATTCAGTTATTAGAATCAGGAAATTTTTACGATGTAAATACCTATCAAGGAGTGTTTAGTTCAAACAACGGCTATTTGATTTTTAACGATACTGCCAAACAAAATAAGCAGTATAAAAAAGCAATTGATTTAGGCCTGGAATTGTATAATAAACAAATGAGAAAAATGGCGATAATTACATTAAAAAACAAAAAGCTATTAATTACAGTGCCAAATAGCGATACCTTAAAAACATATTACTTTAAGTAGTTAAAAACAGATATAAAAAAACTTAAAATACAGCCTATTGTTTTTATTCATACATCTTCTACTATTATAGCAGGTTTGAAGCAAGCTAGAACCTAGGCCTATTTATAAATAGTCAACTTAAAATGGGCAATTATAAATCATTGTACAAAGGATATTTTTATATGAGTGTTAAAAAATGTTAAAATATTCTGATGCATTTTCTCAGGGGTTTACATCAAAAATCGATATACCCAATTCAGTATAGTAAAAGAACGCCACAATGCACAATACTTTAGCACAACTAATTTAAATATTTTATACAATGAAATGTAAGTTTTACAATTTATGTTTCTTTTTTGTATTGTTTAGCGGAATGCTATTACATGCGCAAGAAAGAACAATATCAGGTGTTGTTACAGATGAATCAGGGCCATTACCGGGCGTTAGTATCATCATAAAAGGTACAACCACGGGTACAGAAACCGATTTTGACGGTAAGTATACCATTAAAGCGAATACGGGAGATGTCTTGGTATATAGCTTTATCGGGATGACCAAACAAGAAAAAACCGTAGGTACTTCAAACGTCATAGACGTTGTTATGGAAGCCGACAATGTTCTTGATGAAGTAGTGGTTGTAGCCTATGGTACAGCCAATAAAGAAACAATTACGTCTT
>DRQI01000226.1 GCA_011330545.1 Flavobacteriia bacterium | reverse complement strand
ATTTTATAGCTGCTGTTAACATCCTATAATACCCATCATAGATAATTTAAATTTTTAAAAATAATATATATTTATATAATAATTGTTAATAAAAACATTAGTACGTATTTAAACTTTTAGGATAGCAAAGGATAATTTTTTAGTCAATTGAAAAAGTTTAAATGAGTTATTAGCCCAAAATAATAGTTTTGTGTAGAATAGAAGAAGAAGTACGAACAATTAAATGCTCTTTTTCTACTTTTTTAAAAGTGCGGTTGATACTTTTATAAGTAATGAAGATTCCTATTAAAAATACGAAAAGAAAGGCCGCTAATATTTTTATAAAACTCTTCATTTTAATCGGTTAACTTTATATAATGACGAGTGAATTAACGATTAGTTACACTTTTTTTAAGTTTTTTTTAACAAAATATATATAAAATGTTGTAATTTAGCTCTTCAAACAAATAATTAAGAAATATAAACTCCCTATGTTATGAAAAAAAATTATGTTTTAGTATTCTTATTGTTTTGCACTTATCTCACACAAAGTCAAACAATTACAACGGTAGCTGGTGACGGCTCTTCTGGTTTTTCAGGAGATGGCGGATTAGCAACAACTGCACAATTAAATTTACCTTTTAATCTTACTTTTGATAAATCTGACAATATTTTTATTGCCGATACTTATAATAATAGTATTCGAAAAATTGATTCTAAATCAGGTATTATAACAACTGTTGTTGGTACTGCAGATAAAAGACAAGTAAGTGAATTGAAAACCCCTACCGGATTAACTTTTGATAATTACAATAATTTATTTATTGCTGATCTGGCAAATTTGCGCATTAGAAAAGTAAATTTAGATACCGGAAGTGCTATCACTTTAGTAGGCCAAAAATCAGAAAAAGAAGTCCCTAATATCAATGCCTCTTTAGGAGGGCCTTTTAGTGTTGTATTTGATAAAAAAGGTAATTTATACATTTCTATTAATGGCGACAGTAAAGTCAGTAAAGTAGAATTTTATACCGGTAAAATTTCTACTGTTGCAGGTACCGGAGAAGCCGGATTTACCGGAGATGGCGATTTAGCAAAAAATGCTCAATTAGCAAATCCAACTGGATTGGCCTTAGACGGAAAAGGAAATTTATTTATTGCCGATACCGGTAATGAACGCATTAGAAAAGTAGATTTAAATACTGGTATTATTACTACTATTGCAGGTACCGGAGAAACCGGATTTAAAGGTGACGGCGATTTAGCAAAAAATGCGCGATTGGCAAATCCACTCGGTTTGGCAATTGATAAAAAAGGCGATTTATTTGTAGTAGATAGAGGTAATAATAGAGTGCGAAAAATAGATATGTCTTCAGGTGTTATCAGTACCGTTGCAGGTACCGGAGAAGCTGGTTTTTCAGGCGATGGCTCCTTAGCAACAAAAGCTAAATTAGCAAATCCAACTGGCTTGGCTTTTAATAAAGAAGGCGATTTATTTGTAGTGGATAGAGGCAACAATAGAATTCGAAAAATTTCAGGACTTTCTTCAACTTCTAATGATGAAGTAGCATTAGCCGCTAATGTATTGGTATATCCAAATCCAAGTACCGATAAAATTACCGTTGAATTAAAAAATAATTTAGAACTGAAAAAAGTTTCTTTATTTGATACTGCCGGTAAACAAGTAAAAGTAAAAATGACTGATAATACCTTAAATGTTGCTAAATTACCTAGAGGTATTTATGTATTAAGAGTTGCAACTTCTAAAGGAAATATTGAACAAAAAATAGTTTTAAAATAACATTTTAAATATTTTATCAAAAAGAAAATACAAAGCCTCAATTTAATTGAGGCTTTTTTATACGCCATCATTTTTTTTATTAGTAATTTTATCAATAATTCAAATATTCTATGTCTAAACGAAGATATCAACGCAGAAAGAAAAGCAGTATCATTAAAGATTTATCTGCCAAAATTTTAAAAACGTTGAATAAAAATTCACAACAAGCATTTAATTACAAACAAGTTGCTGCAAAATTAGATATTACAGAAACTAATGGCAAACAACAAGTTATTAAAGAACTTATAGAACTAAAACAACAACAACGTATTGAAGAAGTATCGAGAGGTAAGTATAAAATTATCCAAAATGAGCATTATCACGAAGGTATTTTAGATGTTACCTCTAATAAGAATGCTTATTTTATTGCTGATGATTTGGAGCGCGATGCTTTTATACCCACCATAAATTTAAACCGTGGCTTAGATGGCGATAAAGTAAAAGTTTATGTTTACAGAAGGCGTAATAATGATAGGTTTGAAGGCGAAGTAATTGAAATTTTAGAACGGGCAAAAACTAAATTTGTAGGCGTTTTACAAATGAGTAAGAATTTCGGATTTGTCATACCCGATAATCCGAAAATGTATGCTGATATTTTTATTCCGAAACAAAAAATAAATGGCGCCCAACACGGAGATAAAGTCGTTGCAGAAATTACCAATTGGCCCGATAATTCTAAAAACCCCTTTGGTAAAATAATTACGGTTTTAGGAAAACCCGGAGAACACAATACAGAAATACATTCGATTTTATTAGAATACGGATTACCTTATACTTTTCCTGAAAAAGTAGAAAAAAGTGCCGGCAAATTATCTATAGAAATCACAAAAGATGAAATTGCTAAACGAAGGGATATGCGTAACACCACCACCTTCACTATCGACCCGAAAGATGCCAAAGATTTTGACGATGCCTTGTCATTTAAACAACTTGATAATGGCAACTATGAAATAGGCATTCATATAGCAGACGTTTCACATTATGTACAACCTGATACCATTTTAGAAGAAGAGGCCTATAACCGTGCAACTTCTGTATATTTAGTAGATAGAGTAGTGCCTATGTTACCAGAAATACTTTCAAATGGAGTGTGTTCTTTACGCCCTAACGAAGAGAAATTAACATTTTCGGCCGTCTTTGAAATGGATGAAAAAGCACACGTAATAAATGAGTGGTTTGGGAGAACAGTTACCTATTCTGACCAAAGGTTCGCCTATGAAGAAGCCCAACATATTATAGAAACCAAAAGTAACGAAATACCTTCTGAGATTTCTTTAACCGGAAAAAGCTATCGTGTTAAAGAAAAAATAGTCAATGCCACTTTGTTATTAGACCGCCTTGCAAAAAAATTAAGAAAACGAAGGTTAGACCGCGGTGCCATTACTTTTGATAGGATTGAAGTTCGATTTCACTTAGATAAAGAAGCCAATCCTACAGGCGTGTATTTTAAAGAGTCAAAAGATGCTAATAAATTAATAGAAGAATTTATGCTATTGGCTAATAAAAAAGTAGCTGAATTTGTAGGTAAAAATAAAAATGGTACCCCAACAAAAAATACATTTGTGTACAGGGTTCATGACGAGCCTAATATTGAAAAATTAGCAGGGTTGCAACAAATCATTAGTAAATTCGGGTATAAAATAAATACCAATACGCGAGATGATATTTCTAAATCGTTAAATAAATTATTACACGACGTACACGGCAAACCCGAAGAAAATATGGTAGAAACATTAACCATAAGGTCTATGAGCAAGGCAGTGTATACTACAGATAATATTGGGCATTACGGATTGGCTTTTGATTATTATACACATTTTACTTCTCCCATTAGGCGATATCCGGATGTGATGGTACACCGGTTGTTGCAGCACTATTTAGACGGTAAAAAATCACCCAAGGCAGCGCCCTATGAAAAAAAATGCCAACACGCATCAGAACGTGAAATGATGGCGGCAAAAGCCGAACGCGATTCTATAAAATACATGCAAGTTAAATACATGCAAGATCATCAAAATCAAGAATTTAAAGGTGTCATTTCGGGGGTTACCGAGTGGGGAATTTATGTAGAAATTATTGAAAATAAGTGCGAAGGAATGGTACGCATACGAGACATTAAAGACGATTATTATATTTATGATGAAAAACAATATGCTTTAGTAGGGCAAGCCACGCATAATTTATTGCAATTAGGAGATAAAGTAATGGTAAAAGTTAAAAGTACCGACTTAGAACGTAAACATTTAGATTTTGAATTATTACAATAATCTATAATTAGGCATAAAAATTGTAAGCCTAAAGAAAAGATAACCTCTAAATAATTAGTAAATTAAAAAATATGAAGCGTATCAAATTAGTAATCCTTTTGTTAGGATTCACAGCATTCTCTTATGCCCAGGGCAGAACACAAAAGTTAGGAGACTTCAATGAAATAAAAATCTTTAACGGATTGAGCGTTGAAATTGAAAGGTCTGATGCCGCAAAAATTGAAATTACTGGCGAAAAAATCAATGACGTTGTGGTAAAAAATGTGAATAGAAAATTAAAAATATCATTAAAATTCCCTGAAACGTTTAATGCAAACAAGGTTAAGATAAAAATCTATTACAATCAAGATTTGGTTACCTTAGATGCCAATGAAGGTTCTGCTATTTTTTCTGATGGTGTCATAGATCAAAAAGATTTAACCATTAAAGTACAAGAAGGTTCTTATATTCATGTACCCGTTACTGTAAAATACCTTACAATCAAAGCAGTAAGCGGAGCGAGTATTAAAATCAGGGGTACTGCTGCCAATCAAGAAGTATTGGTAACTACCGGCGGTGTATACGAAGCCTATGACTTAACCACCGAATATGCTGATGTTACAGCTGCTTCAGGTGGAAAAGCAGAAGTAAACGTATCTAATTTATTAGATGCCAATGTACGCTTTGGAGGAACAATTTATTACAAGGGAAATCCTGAAAAAGTAAACTCCAAAAAAGTAATGGGTGGAAAAATCAAAAATAAAGGATAATATTTTATATTTTTAATTAGTACCTTTGTTGTGTAAAATTAAAAAAGATGACAACAGCAACGATATTTTTAGGATTTGTAGGGCCTTGGCAATGGATTATTATCGGTTTAGCCATACTCCTTCTTTTTGGTGGTAAAAAATTACCCGAATTAATGAAAGGCTTAGGTACCGGAATTAAAGAATTTAAAGATGCTACCAAATCAGAGGATGAAGAAAAAGAAAAAAAAGAGTCATAACATATAGCTATAACTCAACTTATATAAATTAAAAAACCTGCTTCATTGCGTATGAAACAGGTTTTTTTGATTATTGAGATTTCTTCCTACCCGAATTGACAGAAGATTCTTTTATTTTATTGGCGGCTACCAAACTGGTAACCATATCATTTAACATTGAACTGGCAGCATTCGGATTGTTAGGCAATAAAATTAAATTTGAATTGGTATCAGCGCCTATACTCTGTAAGGTATCATAATGTTGGGTAATTACAATTAAAGCGGAGGCTTCTTGCGAATTGATACCGGCCCGGTTCAACACATCAACACTCTCTTCCAACCCACGGGCAATCTCCCTGCGTTGGTCAGCAATACCTTTACCCTGCAACCGTTTGCTTTCAGCTTCTGCTTTGGCACGTTCAACAATTAATATACGTTGTGCATCGCCTTCATATTGAGCTGCAGTTTTTTCACGATCAGCAGCGTTGATACGATTCATGGCAATTTTTACACTTTCATCAGGATCAATATCAGTAACCAAGGCTTTGATAATATCATAACCGTAATTCAACATTGCCTCCTTTAAGTCGCGTTGAATAGCCATGGCAATCTCTTCTTTCTTTTCAAAAACATCATCCAAAATCATTTTGGGTACTTCGGCACGTACCACATCAAAAATAAATGCGGTAATTTGTTCATGTGGATTTTGCAGTTTGTAAAAAGCATCATATACATGCTCTCGTTGTACTAAAAATTGCACAGAAATTTTAAGGTGTACAAAAACGTCATCTTTGGTTTTGGTTTCAACAATGACGTCTAATTGTTGAATTTTAAGGCTAATCCTTCCCGCAATTCTGTCTATTAATGGAATTTTAAATTGCAACCCGGCATGGCGTATGCTTTGATATTTACCAAAACGCTCTACAATTACAGCTGTTTGTTGTTT
>DRQI01000225.1 GCA_011330545.1 Flavobacteriia bacterium | reverse complement strand
TTTGGCCTTTTTATGGTGCTGTTATGGTCTATTCGATTTTTTATTGAGTTTTATAAAGAATGGCAGGGCGGTATCGAAACGTTATTTGCCATCAATTTGAATACAGGGCAATTATTAAGTATTCCACTCGTTTTAATCGGTTTTTATTTTATGTTTCGAAAGCCAAAAAATTAAGATTTTTTATTAAGAATAGTTTAAAATAAGATACTTTAATTAACAATTCCTTAACATAATTGTAAATTATTGCTATATTCGCTTTTCAAAATAAATAACATATTAAATCTAAACATTTATGAAAACAAAAATTTACTCTTTAGTAGTATTATTATTGTTGTCAGTTTCAGCATTTGCGCAGTCGTATGATGTTAGTGGAACTGTTACAGACAGTAATCAACAACCCTTACCGGGAGTTTCTGTTGTAGTCAAAGGTACATCGACAGGAACATCAACAGATTTTGACGGAAAGTACAAACTCCAAGTGAATAACGGAGATGTATTGGTATTTTCTTTTGTGGGTTTTGAAACCCAAGAAGTCAAAATGGATGGAAAAACTACGGTGAATGTTACCTTGAAATCAGGTGTTGCACTTGATGAAGTAGTGGTAGTGGGTTCAAGAAATCCTAATAGGACAGCTACAGATACCGCAGTTCCTGTTGATATTATTGATGTAAAAGAGCTGACAGCAGCAGCACCCCAAGTGAATTTAAATCAGATTTTAAATTATGCGGCTCCTTCATTTACATCAACAACGCAAACCGTATCAGATGGTACTGACCATATTGACCCGGCTTCCTTAAGAGGATTAGGCCCCGATCAAGTATTGGTATTAATCAATGGCAAAAGAAGGCATTCTACCTCATTGGTCAATGTTAACAGTACAGTAGGTAGAGGTTCTGTAGGTACTGATTTAAATGCAATACCCGCTGCAGCCATCAAAGATGTACAAATATTAAGAGATGGTGCTGCGGCGCAATACGGTTCAGATGCCATTGCCGGTGTCATTAATATTGTTTTAAAAGAGCAAACCGAAGGCTTAGATGTAACCATAGATGGTGGCGCTAACTTTTCTGGTGAGTCTAACAATCAAGACGGCGGTACAGACGGTGAAAAATACCAAGTAGATGTTAACTACGGATTGCCTATTGGAGAACGTGGTTTTATTAACTTTACAGGATCGCTTACTACAAGAGCCCGTACATTCAGAGCCGGTAAAGAAGGCTTTTCAGGCTCCATTTTTAATGCTTACAATGCAATAGAAAATGTAGCACAAAATAGCGGTGCTGATATTGCCAACTTATCATTTGCCCAAATTCAATTTTTTGGCGCCAATGTAAGCCATTTTTCTTCACAATTGCAATCTGATATTGCTGCGGCAACTTCAATTTCTGATTTGCAATCTATTTTAAATATTGATGTAACCGATGCTGAATTGGCAGCCAGAGGGCAAACAAGGTCAGATTACAGTATGAAAGTTGGGCAATCTGAATTGCGGGGAGGTAAGTTTTTCGCAAACCTATCAATACCTTTAAATGACAATTTAGAAATCTATTCATTTGGAGGTATCAGTTTTAGAAAAGGGCAAGCAGCCGGTTTTTACAGAAGGCCAGACCAATCAAGAGCCAATACTACCGTATTTATCAATGGGTTTTTACCTGAAATTCAGTCTAATATAAAAGACAAATCATTAGCGGTAGGTATTAAAGGAAAAAGAGGAGAGTGGAATATTGATTTTAGCAATACCTATGGTACCAACTCCTTTGATTTTAATATCGTAAACACTTCAAATGCCACGATGGGAAGATCTACACCTAAAGAGTTTTATGCAGGTGGATTTATCTTCTCACAAAATACTACCAACCTTGACGTAAGTAGGTTTTATGAAGATACCTTTGAAGGGTTAAACGTAGCTTTTGGCGCTGAATACCGTTTAGAAAATTACCAACTGTTGGCAGGGCAATTAGAGTCTTATGCAAGTTTTGATACAAACGGAAATGTATTTGACGCATCAGACCCTAATAGTATTGCCGTTACCGATTTCTTTGGTAGGACACGCCCCGGAGGATCACAGGTATTTCCCGGTTTTAGGCCTGCCAATGAAAGAAACAGGTTTAGAAACAGTATTGCCGGTTATATTGATTTAGAAGCCGACATTACCGAGAAATTTTTGGTAAGTGCCGCGTTGCGTTTTGAAAATTATGGCGATTTTGGCGATACTTTTAATTGGAAAATAGCTACACGCTTAAAAGCTACCGATAATATTAATTTAAGGGCTGCCGTTAGTACAGGATTTAGGGCGCCATCATTACACCAATTGAATTTTAATGCTACGAGTACAAACTTTGTAAATGGCATACCACAAGAAGTAGGAACTTTTTCTAATGATAGTAGAATTGCAGAATTATTAGGAATCCCTAAATTAAAAGAAGAAGAATCTTTGAGTGCCAGTATTGGTTTTGTGGCTAAAATACCTAGTGCAAACTTGGCAATAACCGTAGATGGTTTCTTTACTGCAATAGAAGATAGAGTTGTTTTAACTGATAACTTTTCTAGGCCGAGTAACCCAACTACCGATGCCCAAATAGAATTGCAAGGGTTGTTTGACCAAGCAAATGCTACCAGAGCACGTTTCTTTGCCAATGCTATTGATACAGAAACCAAAGGCTTGGATGTTGTAATTACCCATAAAGCAGATATTTGGGGAGGTACACTTACCAATAATTTAGCCGGTAATTATTCTAAAACTACCAAAGTAGATGACATTCATG
>DRQI01000224.1 GCA_011330545.1 Flavobacteriia bacterium | reverse complement strand
TATTTGAGTCCGTTAGCCCCATGATATACGGCATACATTCCGGCCATGACCGCTAATAGTACTTGGGCGGTACAAATATTAGAAGTTGCTTTTTCTCTTTTGATGTGTTGTTCGCGCGTTTGTAGTGCCATCCGTAGTGCGCGGTTGCCGTTGGCATCGATGGTAACGCCGATAATCCTTCCGGGAATGAGCCGTTTGTAGGCTTCGCGGGTAGCAAAATAACCGGCATGCGGCCCTCCGTAGCCTAAGGGAATTCCGAAACGTTGTGAGGTACCAACGGTGACATCAGCTCCCATTTCGCCGGGAGATTTAAGGATAGCCAAACTCAATAAATCTGCCGCTACTACTACTTTGGTATCGTTGTCATGGGCTTGTGAGATAAAATCGGTATAATCGTACACTTGCCCGTATTTGGTTGGGTACTGAACGATGGCTCCGTATATATCTGGAGTAAATTCAGCGGTTTGGTGGTTGCCGAAAACGAGTTCTATGCCGAGTGGTGTTGACCTAGTTTTTAAAATGGCAATGGTTTGGGGCAATACATCTTCTGAGACAAAAAACTGATTGGCACCGGCTTTTTTCTGGCTCCTTGAACGGGCATTGAAGAGCATAATCATGGCTTCGGCAGCGGCGGTACCTTCGTCTAATAATGACGAATTGGCAATTTCCATTCCCGTAAGGTCACTTACCATGGTTTGATAATTTAACAGGGCTTCTAACCTGCCTTGTGAAATTTCTGCCTGATAGGGCGTATAGGAAGTATACCAACTGGGATTTTCAAAAATATTGCGCTGTATTACAGCGGGCAAAATGGTTGAATGATAACCCAAGCCGATATAGGTTTTGTATTGTTTATTTTTAGCTGCCAATTGTTGTATGTGTGCACTAAATTCATATTCGCTCATTGGCGGTGATAAATTGAGTGGCTGCTGTAATAAAATATGTGTGGGAATGGTATTGTTTACTAATTTGTCAAGGCTTTTGATGCCAATGGTTGCCAGCATTTCACTGACTTCGTTATGAGTTGGGCCGAGATGCCTTTCTACAAATGAATCTGTTTTCATTTATCAGGAATTTATAGAGATTTATTTTCTGTCCAAATGTACTTAAAAAAGTATTATTTAGCATTGCGAAAAAGTATAATTTACCGACTGTATTTTCTTTTAGTATTTTTGTAGCATGCGCACCTTAAAAAGAATCTTTGATTTTTATATTTTGAGCAATATTCATGTTGGTTTTGCTGTTTTTTGTTTGACGAAAATCACCTTGCTAGTATATGGTATTACCGATAATTTGGTACCTTTTTTTGTCTTTTTTTCGACGGTTGCTTCGTATAATTTTATCCGATTGTATCGAATTTCAATGATTCAAGGATGGATTTTTGAGTTTTTAAAATCGCGTAAAAAATTGATTTTAGGGCTTACTTTTATAAGTGTATTGGTTATTCTTTATTTGGCTTTACAGTTGCAGTTTGCCGCTTTGCTGTGGTTGTTGCCTTTCGGGTTGTTTACGTTTTTTTATGTGGTGCCTTTTGGTGTAAAGAAGCATAGTTCAACGGCATTGCGCAGTGTGGCTTTTTTGAAATTGTTTTTGATTGCCCTTTCTTGGGCGGGAGTGACGGTTTTGGTACCTCTGGTAAACTATCATATTGAAATAGACAAAGCTGTTGCAATAACTTTTGTACAGCGGTTTTTGTTTGTGGCAGCGATTACCATTCCGTTTGATATCAGGGATGTAGATTATGATGACGATGCCTTAAAAACATTACCGCAAGTTATCGGAATTAATGCCTCTAAAAAGGTAGGATTGTTTTTTTTGATGCTTTTTTTGGGAATGGAATTTTTAAAAGTACCGGTTACGGCGGTACCGTTACGCATTCATTTTTTTGTAGCGGTAATTGCCTTGTCTTTTTTGTTTAAAGCTACCAAAACCCAGCATCGGTATTACAGTTCTTTTTTTGTAGAGAGTATTCCTATCATTTGGTGGGTGATGGTTTTGGCGGGTTTAACGTAGGGTTGTTATAATACGCCTGATTTATTATCAAGTTAAAGGTTAAAACCCTGTAATTTCATTGCAGTTACTTTAGTTTCTATAAACTTTAAAGGGTGTCTTGTTATTTCGACAGAGCGAGGAACGAGCGAAGAGAAATCTCATCATACTTCATTCGGAATGACAGGCTCGTTTTAAAAAGAGTTTCATTCTTTTGTTTAAAACTATGCATTTCTTATGTATAGTGGTTTATTTTACTTAAAGTTAAGTCATACTTGCCTATGATACCATTTTTGAAAATCTACAAATTACTATTGTTGGGGTTGAAAGCGGTTAAACGATTGCCAGTATTTATCTTTGTAGATATCGTAATTCATCTCGAGCGAGTGTTTGTATGCGTTACAGATTTTATGTAAAACTTTTGAAGGCTTTCTAAAATCTTTACAAGCGAAATAGATTTCACGAACACTGTCAGCGGTTTGCCTGCCAATATTCAGGTATCCGTCAGCATCTTTGAGTTCACTTATCATTTGTTCTTCAATTTTATTGAGGCGTTCATAGGCATTTTTATCGGGCATTCCGTTATTATTTTTTCCGTCATAGTTGATTTCTATATGTACAATCCACGGATGTGAAGCCTTGCCATCCCATTGTAACAAATCGGTATTGATTAAGGCAATTAAGGGTTTTCCGTTAGGTAATGTTGCTTCCATTGTGGCATAGGCATCTTTTTCGGTAAGGTAGCGGGTTCCGTCGTATTTTTCGACAAACTCTTTTTGCCTCCAACGTAAAAACTCTTTTAACTTTTCAATCGGAATGAGTTCGTTGGCCACTGCTTCGTTTCCCACCACGGTTAAATTGTCTATGGTGGTGGCAAAGTTTAATTCTCCTAACAAATTATCTAAAAAGATAAATGTTCCGGTGGTTATTTCCGATTTGTTTTTTTCTGTGAGGTCTTGATGTACTACGGTGATATCAATTTCATCAGGAAAATCTTGATGGCTATTTTCATAAAATGACAGGTGTTTGTTATCAAAATGATAACCGGCCATTTTAATACTTAAATTCTCAATTTCGGTAGCGGGCTTAAGGGCTGTAAATTTCCAATTGGTTAACGTTGGTGCTGCATTGACTAATTCTTCTACAAAAACGATATTTTTTACAATGCCATCGGGAGTGATAATCAGTTCGGCAGTATTATTGTCACTCATTCCTGTTAAAAAGAAGAGTCCGTCTTTGAGCTGCTGCAATTTAGGGGAGAGTTTGTCAAAGAATGCTTTTTCTATATTAGTGTGTTGCTTTATAACCTTAAAAAATTGTTTTTCGTTTTGTTGAAACCAATACCAAAAATCTGAATACGATTGTATGGTATTCTCTTTTTTGCCGAATATATTTTTTAGAAAACGCATTTAGTTATTGAACTTATTTAATTGATAATATCTATGCTCGTCATACATTTTTCCGTTTTTAAAAACGGCTTTTTTAAAGATGCCTTCTTTTTTGTAGCCGTTTTTTTCGAGT
>DRQI01000223.1 GCA_011330545.1 Flavobacteriia bacterium | reverse complement strand
GATATTATAGGGCAGTCGTTTAAAAATGCCGTTTCCTTTTTAGAACAGCAATTGGGGAATTCGGTGTCAGATTGGACATGGAATAAAGTACATACTTTAGAACACAAACATCCTATAGGGGAAGAATCGTTGTTACGGCGCTTTTTTAATATAGGCCCTTTTTCTATCAATGGTGCTAACGAAGTAATTAACAATCAACTATTTAATTTAGACAGTACGGGCTATTACAAGGTGCTTGCCGGCCCTTCAACGCGTAGGGTTATTGATTTTTCTGATGTAGAAAAAAGCGTGGGTATCCTTCCCACCGGACAATCGGGTAATCCGTTAAGCAACCATTATAAAGACCAATTCGAGAAATATAACAAAGGCGAATTTGTACCGATGTTATTAAACAAAGAAGAGATACAACAAGCTAAGGATAAGTTGGTATTTGAACCCGAAAAATGAAAAAGCTACTTTATTCAAATGAAAAAGCCAAATTAGCTTTGCGTTAAATGAGTTCATTGAGGAGTTATTGTAAAAATGAAACAGTATATCTTAAAAGATAATAAATTAACACTGAAGGTAAAAAAAACATCATTATATATCCGATTAATAATGTTTTTCTTTTCTTTTCTATTTTTTCTGTTACCTCTCATGGTAACATTTAGTGCTATTGCTATGGGAAATAGATTTCATATTGGATTTTTATTCGGACTCTTCTTTTTTGGACTCCTAGGTTTTTATTTATTGCGAGTTGCCTTATGGAATACTTATGGAAAAGAAGAATTAATTTTTGCCAAAAATAAAATTACTTATTTAGCCGATTATGGTTGGTTTAGAGACTCAATAAAGATTAAAGAAATAATTCCACAAACATATTCTGTAAAATCAATAGGATATAAAAATGAAAATAAAGGTGTTTTGGTTATCGGAAAAGATGATAAAAAAATTGAATGTGTAACTGTGATGCCAACAAATGAAATAAAAGAATTAATAATTACAATAGAAAAGCATAGCAAAGAACCAGGGCAACAATCATAATACTTCAAGATTACCAAAAACACGTTAAGGCGTTGTGCCCCTTCTTACTACCAAGGCTTCCGGAAGAAGGGACGGTGGCTTTAGTCACAAAACCCCGAGGTAAGATTTCAATTCAATAAAGCCATAACGAACTCTTAATTATTTTGTGTTTTTGCTATCTTGCAGGCATTAAGGGTATAGACACAATACGTTTATACAATTGTCGGGTATAAATTAATCACACCAATGGAGATTGATAAAAAATTAGCAGAATTACCTTTAACCAAATCGAATCCGAAAACATTAGAATCATTATTTGGAAAATCTACTATTGAGCCAATGTGGGTGGCAGATATGGAGTTTGAAATAGCGAAACCAATTCAAGAAGCACTAAAAAAACGAATTACAAATTCAGGATTTGGATATGAGTACAAGCCCGAATCTTTTTTCGCGTCACAAAAAAATTGGTATCTTAAACATTACGGAATTGAATTAAATAAGAACCATATAATTTTTAGTCCAAGTATTACAACCACTATTTCTATTTTAATTGAAAATTTTACGTCTAAGGGTGATGGAGTAATAATACAGCCACCTGTATTTATGGAATTTAGAGAGGTGATAAGAAATACCAAGCGTAGCGTAATAAAAAACCCTCTAAAATTAGTTGGAAAACAATATCAAATTAACATTCAAGACTTAGAAGAAAAAGCAATAGTAGATAACAACAAAGTTTTGATTATTTGTAACCCCCATAATCCGGTTGGAAGAGTTTGGACAAAAGAAGAACTAAAGCAAATTGTTACTATTTGTAAGGAAAACAATATAATTCTTATTTCAGACGAAATTCATAAAGATATAATCCTTTTTGATAATCAATTTACATCTGCTTTACAGTTTGTTAACGATTATGAAAAAATTGTGGTTTGTACCTCTGAAGCCAAGACTTTCAACCTTTGTGGAATAGCAGACGCGATGGCTATTATTTCAAATGATGAAATAAGAAACTCCATTTCATCAACTTTTAAAAAGTATAATTTAGGAAGAACAAATGCCTTAACACGAGTTGCTTTAGAGTCGGCTTATAATCAAGGATATCCTTGGTTACTTGATGTCATTAGTACAATTGAGAAAAATAGTAAAAGTATAGAATGCGAATTAGAAAACTCAAAAATTGTACTCATAAAACCCGAAGGAACTTATCAAGTCTGGTTAGATTTTAGAAAAGTTTATTCAGATACAAAAGAAATGTTTGTTCATTTAACAGAAAATACCGGAATCGGCCTTAACGCAGGCCATTGGTTTGGGCGAGAAGGCGCCTTATTTATGAGAATGAACATTGCAACCACTAATGAAAAAGTAATTGATGCAATAAAAAGAATAAAAAAAGCGGTGCCTACTAAATAACAGTAATGGTTGTACAAACTCCTAAAAAAATACAACTATCATTTCATAAATGTTTTCAACCAACAATGCCGAGTATTTACATGTTACAATAAAAATTCACGCCTTTTTATCCAAAACAACGAATTCATGCCTAACCATAACTATTTTTGTGGTTTTAGTATCTTGCAAGCATAATAGGTATAGGCGCAATATGTTAATATATTTGTTGTGTTTCATTAAAAACAAAACGAAAATGACCCGAAAAGAATTTATAGAATTTATCAAGGAATTTAGAAATGACCTTGAAAACAATAAATCTGAATGGGAAAATCAAACGCTTGAAAATTTTCTTGAAGCAATGGAAAGGTATACAGAAGATATTCAAGGCTATTATGATAATTTTGATTTTAAAATGAATGCTGATGAACCAAGCTGGGAAAATTTTATGAATATTTTAATTGGCTCTTCTATCTATGAATAGTCTAAAAGAATTAACATATAAACGAATAATTCCTTTAACAATAATTTCATTTTCACTAGTTACAAAATGGTGGTATGTTTTACCAATTGATGCACCTCATTCAATAATGATTGGGTTTCCTTTAGTATATTCTTGCGAAGGTTGGCATACTTCAATGTCTGAACAATATTTCATTTTAGAATTTTTAATTGACTTATTGTTTTATTTTACAGTATGGTTTGTGTTAATATACTCAATTGACCGATTTATAATAAAAAGGAAACTTAATAAAATTATAACAATTGTTTTATTTGGTATTTCAGGGGTATCTTTATTGTTAACAATTTTTATAGTTTTTAACACAGATAATATGTTCTATTTAAAGCGTAATTTTGAAATTAAAACTATTGAAACTCAACCGAAATTTATTTGGAAATATATTGTCAGGCCTTAAAACAGAAAGAAAAAGGAATAAAAACGACACGATTTTAGTATCACTTTACTCTCTTAAAACCACCCCGAAACACGCTTATGGCGCATGCCACTTCTCCTTTTCTAAAAAGGGGAGTTACAGTATAGAGTTAAAACAGTATCAAATAATATTTGAAGCCGGCGGGCAAACTCCTTCCCCAAAGAGGGAAGGTGGCCACGCCGCAGGCGTGGACGGAAGGGTAAGACTCCAATTCAACAAAACCATGCCTAACCCATAACTATTTTCATGTTTTTAGTATCTTGCAGATAATAAGGGTATAGTTGTAATGCTGCTTATACAATTGTTACCCGAAATCACCTTTAAAAAGCCATAATTAAAATGAAAATTGAATTTAAAGAAGAACAGAAATTTACGCAATTGTGGTTGTGGATTCTCCTAGGGGGAATTGGAATGTTGCCAATCTATGCAATCTATAAACAATTGATTGTTGGAGAAAAATCAGGAAACACATCTATGTCTGATTTTGGATTGATTTTTTTTTCGATAGTTGTTTTTGGCATCATAGGTTTATTTTGGTTTATGCGCCTAAAAACTGAAATTGATAAAGACGAAATAAAGATTAAGTTTATCCCTTTTTTAAAAAAGAATGTAACATGGGGTGAAATAAAAAATGCCAAAATTGTGAATTATGGTTTCGTTGGAGGTTGGGGGATACGGCTTTGGACAAAATACGGAACAGTATATAATACAAAGGGCCAAATAGGATTAGCGATTGAATTAAAGAACGGGAAGAAATTTTTAATAGGAACGCAAAAAGAATTCGAATTGAAAAGGGTAATAGATAAAATAAAGCTAGCAGGTAATACTGCTAACCACGGCAAGACTCCCTAGTAACCTCAACTAAACCACCAGTTTTTTTTCAATACAAGAAAAAAGCGAATAAAATGCGGTCTAGCCTTTTTCTATAACAAAAGGCCATCGGTTTAATATCATTTCAATAATTTAAAAGCTATTTACTAATTATTTCCAATGCCGTTTTTACCCCGATACTATTAGGCGCGTTTCTTTGTGCTATCTGAAAAAGCAGCTTGGCTTCATTTTTTTTGCCCAAAGCAAATTTGGTCCATCCTAACATTAAATTTATATCTAAGTCAAAGGGGTATTTATTAATAGCTTTCTCTAAATATTTTTCAGCTTTTAAATAATCTTTTTTGTAGTAGTTGGCCAAACCGATAAAATATTCGGCCTTAGAATCGTTAGGGGCAATGGTTAATGCTTTGTTGGCCAATTGTATCACGTCAGTATATTTTTTTTGCCCTAATAGCGGTAATATGTTGCCATAAATGGCTTCAATGGCAAAAGGTTTTAAAGTGATGGCTTTTGAATAAAACTTTTCTGATTCTTTAAAATTACCCGATAAGTAGGTTAGCCAGCCAAGCCTTAAATTTAATTCGTAATTGGCCATATTAGTTGGGTATATTACCTCTAAATCATGGGCGGCTTTGGTAAATTCCATATTTTTTTCATGGCTATAACTTTGTTCAAAAGCTTTAAGTAATTTATTGTTTTGTGCATTTATGCCTAGCGTAAAAAATAATAATAATGAGCTTGTTAAAATGGTGTTCTTCATGGTATTTATTTTTTTATGTTTAAAAATCATATTTTAATCCGGTAATTAATGTATTATAAGAAAATAAGATATCATTTTCTAAATCTTCTGCATTTTCATATTGGTAATTGATAAACCATGAAAATTTTGGGGTGAAATGATAGTTATAGGTAATCCCGATTTTATCAGTTAAAATAGAAACAGAATTGTAATAGTATTCGCCATTATTTTCAGAAAAATTAGAAGTATTGGCATTCAAATAGCGCACATAAAAAAACGCCTTAGGATTTATTTGATAATATGCCTTTGTGCCCCAAATAAAATCATTTTTATTATTGGCATCTAGAATATTGGCGTCAAACCCTAACCAAAGTTTATCATTGAGCCCTTTTACAGTATATCCCATATCCAATCCGTATTGAATCCTATTCACCGTTTCTTTACTATTATCTGTGGTTAATGTTGAATTTGAATATGAAATATTAGGTACTATAGAAAACCTGTTCCATTGTTTTTTCAGCCCAAAATATAGCAGGTATATGGCCTCATCATTTGCCCTAGTGGTATTCATAAAATTAACAGGGCTATTATTTCTCCTAGCGGAGGCTGTATTTTCGAAAATACCGATATAGTGATAAGCCGGAATCAGGGTAAGCCCTCTAGCCACATGAGCCTTAGCATTTACATAAT
>DRQI01000222.1 GCA_011330545.1 Flavobacteriia bacterium | reverse complement strand
TTATCATACCAATTATTACTAATAATTCCGTGGTACATCGGAGTCGTACCGGTATAAATAGAAGTATGGCCAACAGCTGTATAAGTGGGTATATAGTTATAATTGGCATTTTCACAGCTAAATCCTTCATTTATCAAACGCTTAAATCCACCTTCACTGTATTTACTATAAAAACGGGTGATATAATCATAACGCATCTGATCAATTACAATACCTACTACTAATGCCGGTTTCTCGCCCAAGGCATCATATTTATTATTTAGCGTTTTACCGGTTACGGCCGTTTGGGAAATAGCATGAACAAACAGGAGCAACCCTATCAAACTTAAAAATGCTTTTTTCATTATTTGGTTATTTTATAAAGTATCTTCAAAATTAAAGTTTTTTTACATTTAAAATTATATTTTTGAGTTTTGTTTACAATTATCATGATTATTTAATATCCAAACTGTAATTACCGACTATTTTGATAAGTTATTTTAGATATATTGGCAAATATTTTCTCATGCTTAGGCAGGTTTTTAAAAGGCCGCAAAAGCGTTCGGTTTTCTGGGAATCGATTTTTAGGGAAATAGAAGATTTAGGTATCAACTCTATTGGCATTGTTGCCTTTATTTCTTTTTTTGTAGGAGGGGTTGTAGTCATACAAACGGCCCTTAATTTAGAAAATCCGCTTACACCTAGGTATTTAATAGGTTTTGCTTCCAGAGAATCGCTCATTCTAGAGTTTTCACCAACCCTAATCTCTATTATTTTAGCCGGAAAAGTAGGTTCATATATCGCCTCAAGTATTGGTACGATGCGGGTAACAGAGCAAATAGATGCCTTAGAAGTAATGGGTATTAACTCACTGAATTATTTGGTATTGCCCAAAATAATAGCCAATGTTTTCTTTTATCCTTTTGTAATTGTTATCAGTATTTTTTTAGGGATTATTGGCGGATGGGTTGCC
Source organism: Flavobacteriia bacterium (assembly GCA_011330545.1). Classification (GTDB taxonomy): domain Bacteria; phylum Bacteroidota; class Bacteroidia; order Flavobacteriales; family Flavobacteriaceae; genus Aureibaculum. The sequence goes on along the minus strand of DRQI01000222.1, from coordinate 3,982 downwards.
GGAAATATTACCGGATTGGTCTCTACATCAGATTACGTAAATGGTGTTCAATGGGAATTTGAGCCTTTCCATATCACTTATTCCCTAATTAAAACAGCCGTATTTGCTTTTGTTATTGCTACCATTCCCTCCTATCACGGATTCTACGTAAAAGGAGGTGCCATAGAAGTTGGTAAAGCGAGTACGCGGGCGGTGGTTTGGACCAGTATTGTCATTATTGTCTTAAATTACATATTAACCCAAATGCTTTTAGGAAAATGATTGAAGTTAAAGATTTATACAAAGAGTTTGATGGTGTTCCTGTTCTGAAAGGCATCAGCGCCACTTTTGAAAAAGGAAAAACCAGTTTGGTAATTGGGGAAAGCGGCTCGGGTAAAACCGTTTTTTTAAAATGTATGTTAGGATTGCTCACTCCCGAAAAAGGAGATATTTGTTATGATGGAAAAAATTATGGCGAAATGACCGGCGACGAAAAACGCAATTTGCGCAAAGAAATCGGCATGGTTTTTCAAGGCGGTGCCTTATTTGATTCTTCTACCGTTGAAGAGAATATCATTTTTCCGTTAAAAATGTTTACTGACAAGCCTTATAACGAAATGTTAGAACGGGTAAATTTTGTGCTTCAAAGGGTAAACCTCGAAAATGTCAATGATAAATACCCTGCCGAACTTTCGGGCGGTATGCAAAAACGTGTTGCCATTGCCAGGGCCATTGTAATGAAACCAAAATATTTATTTTGTGATGAGCCCAACTCAGGCTTAGACCCTAAAACATCTATTGTAATTGATAATTTAATTCAAGAAATTACTGATGAATATGAAATCATTACGATTATCAACTCACACGATATGAATTCAGTGATGGAAATCGGTGAAAAAATTATCTTTCTAAAAGACGGTATTAAAGAATGGGAAGGCACCAGCGATGATATTTTTAAAACTGACAATAAAGCCATTACCGATTTTGTGTATTCGTCAAACCTATTTAAAAAAGTTAGGGAAGCACAACTCAAAGAAAGCGGTTCGTAAAACTTTTACAAAAAATTGTAAGTCATCTATTTCAAAAATGCACTGCCAATTACTCTCTCACTACTTTCAGGGTATCTAATGCCAATCGTTTTTTTAGCCACAACTTTAATTTTTTTTCTTCATTTTCTAATTTTTTCCTCTTTACGTGGCTTTTCCATTTCACACTAAACACATTGATAGAATCCATTTTATTATAGTGAATGGAATCTTTTTTGTCAAAACTTCTTGAAATTTGTTTGTAATAGCTCAACCGTTCTAAATCTTCATAGTTTATTTTTGCTTCTTCGCTTACCGTTTTAAAAGGAACAATTTCTTTATAAAATTTTGACAATTCGCTTTCTAACAAACGAATACGGTCTTCTTTTTCTTTAATACTCTCGTCGCGGGAGGTGATAATTTTTTGATTTTGTGCATATAAGTCGGTTAAACTTTTAACTTCTGCGCGTAAATCAGAATTATCAATACCTTGTTTCATTACCAAAGTAGTTCCTTTAAGGTTGAAATCTGCCAATTTCTCACGCCATATATTTTGTTCTTCTTCTGTTAGGTTTCTACCGTACAATACTATATTGATAAGTTTTCTTTTATAATTAAAATTATCTTCATTTTCGTCAATAATGCTAATTCCGTTATTTTTCATTTCTTTTACAAACTCACTGGCTCTTTGTTTGAATTCATTTTCTTTAAACAAGCCGTAAAACTGCCAAATACTTCCTGCCAAGATGATAAATGCTACCAATGAAGCAAACTGTGCAATACGTTTGCGCTTGGCAGAATTGATATATTTTACCATCGGGAATTTTAAAAATTTAACAATCATAAAAGTTGCCAAAGCTATAAATATGGTATTGATAACAAATAAAAACATGGCTCCTAAAAAGTATGATAAATTCCATGTTGCCAACCCATAACCGGCCGTACATAAGGGTGGCATCAAAGCTGTAGCAATGGCAACACCGGCAACCGTATTGGTTTGTGGCGAGGGGCGGCTAATGGCAATTATCAATGCCAAACCACCGGCAAGTGCAATAAAAACATCACGCACATCAGGCCTTGTTCTGGCTAATATTTCGGGGGTGGCTTCTTGAAACAACGGAATGCTAAAAAATAAAAAGGAAGTGGTTAAACTCAAGCCTACCATAACGCCTAAATTTACCATAGACTTTCGCAGTGTGTCAATATCATTGATACCAAATGACAGGCCAACCCCTAAAATAGGCCCCATTAATGGCGAAATAAGCATGGCGCCAATCACTACCGCCGTAGAATTGGCATTCAACCCAATAGATGCTATTAAGATAGAAAACACTAAAATCCAAGCCGTATGGCCTTGCATAGAAATATTATCTTTTACCGCTTGGGCTGTACCGTCTTTATCGGTATCATTTTTAATGTCAAGCAATACAATTAAAAACTCTTTAATACCTCCTAACAATCCGGTTACTTTCTTTTTGGCTTCTTCTTTTTTCTCTTCTAATTCGGCTTCAATATTATTATTACTTTCCATAGGCTATTGTTTAGCTATACTATTTTATACGAAATCATCACCAAATTGTTCTTTTACTTGTGATACAATCTGTTTGATTTCCTGTTCGCTTTTTTTAGGGCAAATCAATAAAACACCTTCTTTTTCAACCACGATAAAATCATCCAACCCTTGAATAACAACATGTTTGTTTTTTGAAGTTCTCACCATATTACCCGAAGCATCCTTAAAGATTATATTGGCATTGACTACCGCATTTTGTGCTTTGTCTTTATCCAATTTATCGTATAGCGAACTCCATGTGCCCAAATCATTCCAACCAAAATCTACCGGCAACGTATAAATATTTTTCGCTTGTTGCATGATGCCGTAATCGATAGAAATGTTTTCGGCATGCCCATAATTGTCTTCTATAAAATCGTCTTCAAAATCGGTATTATAAACAGCATTTCCTTCGCAAAACAGGGCATTCATTTCGGGTAAATAATTTTCAAAAGCCGTACTGATACTTTTGACACTCCAAATAAAAATTCCGGCATTCCACACATAATTACCGCTTTTGAGAAACCGTGTGGCTGTTGCTATATCTGGTTTTTCTGTAAATTGGGTAACCTTTTTTATTTCGGAAGCTGAATTTTCAAACGCTATATACCCATATCCTGTATTAGGATAGGTAGGTTGTATGCCCAAGGTCATCAACATATCATTTTTTTCACAGGCCGTAAAAGCTGTTTTGATATTGTCAATAAACGTTGCTTCGTCATCTATCCAATGGTCTGAAGGGGCTACAATCATTACCGCATCCTGATTTTCTTGTTTTATTTTTAAAGCCGCATATAGAATACAAGGCGCCGTATTTCGCATAGCCGGCTCTAATAACAACTGTTGCTCTTTCACTCCTTTTAACTGACTTAACACCAGTTCTTTATATTTTTTATTGGTCGCTATCAATATATTTTTTTGCGGAATTACTTTCGCCAGGCGTTTGAAAGTTTTTTGTAAAAGCGAATCTCCTGTTCCTAACATATCGTGAAATTGTTTCGGAAATTTTTTGGTGCTTACCGGCCAAAATCTTGAACCTACACCTCCTGCCATGATGACTGCGTAATAGTTATTGTGCATATTTTTCTTTTCTTCCCCTCAGAAACAGGGATTTATAGTATTCGGTTATTTTCAACTATCATTTATAAACTTTCAAAATGGCCTTCGCTTATCAATGTCACTTCGGCATTTTGATGAAATAAATATTTTTTATTTGTCTTTAGTTCTACACATTCATACCGCGTGCGCCTTTTATTGCCACGCTCAAAAATGCGGTTATTATGGATAAATTTACTCCGAAACGGAATCTCAAAGATATAACTATTTCCGTTTTTTTCATCATATTCTTTGAGTGCCAATGACAATCTCACATCGGTATCGGTACTCGCTTTCGGATTTTTTAAATAGTTTGCTAACAACGGCAATA
>DRQI01000221.1 GCA_011330545.1 Flavobacteriia bacterium | reverse complement strand
CTTCGGCATCGCCCAACAATTGCTTTAATTCGGGTTTAAAAGCAAATAAGGCTATGACGGCAAAAAGTACCCAAATGAGGGTTTTATACGGGAAATCTGATTTTTTATCCATAATTATCTCTTATAGTTTTACTATATATAATATTAGTTAAATAATTTATTTTTAGACTTATAAGAAGCTATTTTATAAATTAACAGTCATTGCCAAGCACTATTTAATGACCCCTATTTATCAAAAAACAACCATCACCGCTATGCACCAAATATAACATGTAAACCTTCTATATCCAACAGGGATTTTCCCCCATTTTTATCGGGTGTTTTTCCCCTGTAAACAAGGTTGGCCGCTACTGCCAATGGTATAGGCCGGCAGGCGGTAGGCACCAGATACTGTCTTTACTAATGAAATGCACGCAACAGATAAAAATTGGCAAGAATAAAATAAGTAAAAAAGATTTTTTATCTTCACTCGCTGTTTTAACCAAGATTCTAAAGTACGAAAGTAGAATCTAGTTTGCAGTACCTACTAAATCAACGCATGTCAGTAACAAAGAAATTCGGAACTTTTGCCGGTGTTTTTACGCCTTCTATCTTAACCATTCTAGGGGTTATCATGTATATGCGGTTAGGATGGGTGGTTGGCAATGCCGGGTTGCTGGGCGCCATTATTATTATTGTAATTGCCCATGTAATTGCAGTGACTACCGGATTGAGTATCTCATCGGTAGCGACAGACAAGAAAATTGGTGCCGGCGGTGTGTATTATGTCTTATCGCGAAGCATGGGAATCCCAATTGGAGGCTCTATCGGCATCGCTTTATACGTGGGTACCGCTTTTTCTATAGCCTTGTATTTAATAGGTTTTGCCGAAAGTTTTAACGGATATTTCGGCTTGGGAATGCGTGTCAATGACTTTAGGATTACCGGAAGCATCGCCTTGATACTACTCACAGCTTTGGCCTTAAAAAGCACATCGGCAGCATTAAAAGCGCAATTTTTTATCTTGGCAGCCATACTCATTTCACTACTTTCAATTTTTTTTGGAACCAAAGAATTCGCACCGGCTACCGTTCCGCTATTTGCATCTAAAGGAGCCGTACCGCTAGAAGTAGTATTTGCCATATTTTTTCCGGCCGTTACCGGATTTACAGCAGGTATCGCCATGAGTGGCGATTTAAAAGACCCCAAAAAATCAATTCCCGTAGGTACTTTATTGGCCATTGGCGTAGGATTGGTAATTTACTTGGGCTTAGCAATTTTTCTGGCCTATACCGTCAATGCCGAAACCCTAAAAGCCGATACCAATATCTTGATGAAAATAGCTTTATTTGCCCCTGCCGTGGTATTGGGAATTTGGGGCGCTACCCTATCGTCTGCATTAGGCGGCATTTTAGGCGGCCCCCGAATATTGCAAGCCATGTCATTAGACAAGGTTACCCCTAAACTATTCGGAATAGGAAAAGGTGAAAATAATGAGCCCGTAAACGCCCTACTCTTAGTTTTTATTATTGCTGAAGCCGGTATTTTGATTGGCGAATTAGACGTGATAGCCAGGGTAGTTTCTATGTTTTACCTCACCGCTTACGGCTTTATCAATATTTCATACTTTTTAGAGAGTTGGGCAAATCCTGATTTTCAACCTACTTTTAAAATCAAACGATGGATTGGCCTACTGGGATTTATTGCCTGTTTTGGGGTAATGTTTAAATTAGATATGGTAGCCATGTTAGGCGCTTTGGCGGTCATTGGCGGTTTATACCTCGGCTTACAACGCAAAGAAGTACACTTGCAATCTAATGACGTTTGGCGAAGTGTATGGGAAAACGTTGTAAACAAAGGCCTTAAGAAAATAGATGCCCGCATAGATGAAAATTCAAATTGGAATCCGAATATTATTTTATTTAGCGGCGAAAGCGACCACCAACATTATTTATTAGAATTGAGTAAAACGGTTTCGGGACGTACCGGGATTGTAACCAATTTTAAATTGATTCTCGACAAAAATAATGACAAACCCTTACGAAGAACCGAGCAAGTTGTTAGAAATGAAACTTTTAAAGAGCTCGGTATTTTTGCCAGGCAATTAAAAGTTGATAATATCTATACGGGTATTACCAATATTGCCACTACATTCGGGTTTTCGGGCGTTGAACCCAATACCATTATGATGGGATGGCCAAAAGGATTGGAAAATTCTAAGGAATATGCTAAAATGACCGAGACCTTGCTTCTCTTAGATTATAATTTATTGTATTTAGATTTTGACAGAAAAGCAACTTTCGGCGCTTATAAAACAGTAGATTTATGGTGGCGTGAAACCGATAGTAAAAATGCCGAGATGATGCTCAATATCGCCCGTTTTATCATCGCTTCGCCAAAATGGAACAATACCAGTATACGGGTTTTATTTGTGAATAATAACAATGTTGACAGTACCATTATACACGATAAAATTGCTTCATTAGTAGAAGATTTACGGGTGAATGTACAAATTGAAATTATCAATAATGCTGTAGAACAAAAACCGTTTTACGATATTATCAAAGAGCGGTCGGCAACTACTGATTTGACCTTATTGGGAATACCCAATTACAAAATAGAAAAACAAGCCGAGTTTATTTTAAAAACCAATGACTTATTTGAGACCATCGGTTCTACCCTACTGGTAAAAGCGGCTAATAATTTTAATGAACTCGATTTAGATATCATCAAAAGCGAACAATAGATTGTGACTACTCAAGAATTTCGATTGAAAGGCCAACCGTTTATCCCTCTAAATAATTTATTGCAAGTTACGGGAATTGCACAAACCGGCGGGCATGCCAAACTACTCATTAAGAATGAAGAAGTTTTGGTAAATGGTACGGTAGAAACCCGTATTAGAAAGAAGTTAACGGCTTCTGATTGTGTTGAGGTGGGTACTTATACCATTAGAATTTTAGGCTAGTTCTATTTACGGCGGAAAAATTAGCTACTACTCCCGAAAGGCCTTAGAGGCTTTGTATTACAAATAAAAAATTTCTTGAAACCAACTATCCCCGAGGCAAGCCATAGGGGTATTTCGCTGGTTTCATTTTGACCTTAGGGTCAAAAATCGAAATTTGGTATTTTACCTCACCCGAAACTGCAAAAGGCAGTTTCGACCCTGCCTACCGTCAGGCAGGCTCTCCCAAGGAGAGGTAAATCGGAAACCTCGAGGCAGAGCCTAGAGGAATTCTTTTCGATTAAATATCTTGAACACTCAATATTGCGGGGTTTCTCATTGGCTAAATTAGTGCTAATATTTGCAAATATTTTGCCAACTCATCATTAAAAATATCTATCTTATTACCTTCTATAACAATCATAAAATCGTATAGTTCTTGCATGTACTCGTCTGCGAATCCGACTTTAATCGCGGCCTTTGAACGCACTGCAACAATACTGGTAAAAATACTCTCTCGACTACAATAGTTAATCAACAAATCAAATTTGGTATCTATAAAGCCAATTACATTTTGCGCTTTAATTTTTCCGTACATACCAAAATCTTTTTCGGTAAACGTATTGAAATGCTGCGAAACAAAATCGTCTTTAAAATTTTCGAAAATAAGAATTTCAAAATTTTTATGTGGCATGTCTAACTTTTGGCTTAAATTTCTCGAAATATCATAACTGCCAAATAGCCTTGAGTCTGCCAATACTCCTATAGTCTCAATCTTTTTAGGAATTTGCTTTCCTCCTTCGGTTGCCTTCTTTAATTGCTTCTCTAAAAACTGGTTTGCAGTTTTTTTCTTAAAACCGGTAAAATTCATTTATTTTTACAAATTGGTGTGTAAATTTAGTCAAATGAATATAAATATTCTTAGAATGACTCATAAATTAAACGGAAAAAAATAAAATGTTAGTATTTGAACAGTACTAATTTTTAAACTTGTTTATCAATAAATGCATTTAAATTTTTCAATTGGCTAAAAAATTAGAATTTCAAAAAGTATTACTGAAATGATTTATCCTTTATATCGATATGGCTGATTATATTATCAAAACAAATCGTTTGGGGCTGCGAAATTGGCAAGACAGCGATATTGAGAAAGCTGTCAATATGAATTCTGATGTTTCTGTGATGGAGTTCTTCCCAAGTATTTTGACCCCCGAGCAAACTATCGGCTTTATCAAAAGAATGCAATTGCATTTTACTGCACATGGTTTTTGTTATTTTGCTGTTGATGTCTTAGAAACGGATGCATTTATTGGTTTTATAGGATTGTCTACCCAAACATTTGAAAGTTCATTTACGCCTTGTGTTGATATTGGTTGGCGATTGTTGCCTTCTGCTTGGGGCAAAGGTTATGCTACCGAAGGTGCACGTGCCTGTTTAAAATTTGGTTTTTCGAGGTTGCGGTTACCCGAAGTATATGCCATTGCTCCGGAATTGAATATAAAATCACAACGGGTAATGCGTAAATTGGG
>DRQI01000220.1 GCA_011330545.1 Flavobacteriia bacterium | reverse complement strand
TCGCTGGTTTCATTTTGACCTTAGGGTCAAAAACCGAAATTTGGTATTTTACCTCACCCGAAACTGCAAAAGGCAGTTTCGACCTCTCCCAAGGAGAGGTAAATCGGAAACCTCGAGGCAGAGCCTAGAGGAATTCTTTTCGATTCGATATAGTTTAAATTAACTGTTAATCTTCAAATTCTTCTTTTAAAATACGTTGAACATCTAATATCGTTTCTTCTTCTAAGTCGGTTCTTTTTACCAAATCACTCACATCGAGATCAAGAACACTTCTAGCAGTATCTAAACCGATATTTTTAAATTCTTTAATTACCCAGTCTTCTATTTCATCAGAAAATTCGGTCAATTCTACGTCTTCATCTTCCATTCCTTCGCGCAACACATCTATTTCATAACCGGTTAACTGGCTTGCCAAACGGATATTTACCCCGCCTTTACCAATAGCTTTCGAAACTTCTTCGGGCCTTAAAAATACTTCTACACGTTGTTTTTCGCCTTCTACCGCTTCTTTGATATCTACTGATACTACTTTGGCAGGACTCAATGCCCTAGCGATAAAAATCTGATCGTTTTTGGTATAATTAATCACATCTATATTTTCATTTCCTAACTCACGGACGATACCGTGTATACGAGAGCCTTTCATCCCTACACAAGCACCTACGGGGTCAATCCTGTCATCATACGAATCTACGGCTACTTTTGCTTTTTCGCCGGGAATTCTCGCTACCCGTTCAATGGTAATTAAACCGTCAAAAACTTCGGGAATTTCTTGTTCAAATAGTTTTACTAAAAATTCGGGTGCCGTTCTTGACATAATAATGGCCGGCTTATTACTCCGCAATTCTACCAATTTGATAATCCCTCTTACAGATTCTCCTTTTCTAAAGTAATCTGACCTAATTTGTTCACTTTTAGGCAATATAATTTCATTGCCGTCATCATCCAATAAAATTACGGCATTATGCCTAATATGATGTACTTCTGCACTATAAATTTCACCCTCTAACTCTTTAAATTGTTTAAAGATATTAGTATTGTCATGTTCGTGTATCTTAGCAATAAGGTTTTGGCGCAATGCTAATATAGCCCTTCTGCCCAAATCTTCTAACCGTACTTCTTCTGACACATCTTCGCCTACCTCAAAGTCAGGTTCTATTTTTCGGGCTTCTGACAATGATATTTCTTCGTTGGGCTCTTCCACTTCGCCATCATTTACTACTATCCTATTCCTCCATATTTCTAAGTCTCCTTTATCGGGATTGATAATAATATCAAAATTATCATCCGAACCGTATTTTCTTTTCAATGCTGCTCTAAACACATCTTCAAGTATCGCCATTAGCGTAACCCTATCAATACTTTTATCATCTTTAAATTCAGAAAAAGATTCTATTAACGCGATGTTTTCCATGCTCTCTTAAAATTAAAATTTTATTTTCACTGTTGCTTTTTTAATATCTGTATAAGGTATCTTAGCTGTTTTAGTTACTGTTACCTTTCCTTTACCTATAGGTTTTGGTTCTCTGGTTTTCCACTCGATGACAATTTTTGTATCATCAATTTCAATTAATTTCCCTTCGAATGTTGCTTCTTCTGTTGTTACTTGCAAAGCCCTACCTAAGTTTTTTTTATATTGCCGTTTATTTACCAACGGCTCTGTAGCGCCCGGAGAAGTTACTTCTAACGAAAAATCTGTTGTTTCCCTGTCTAAATTGTGTTCAATATGCCTGCTTATTCGTATACATTCTTTTAATGAAACACCGGTATCTCCATCTACAATCACCACAATTTTATTATCAGGTGAAATTTTCAAATCGATTAAAAAGAGTTTTTCATTTTCATCAATCGCTTCATCTACTAACTTTTTTACAATCTCTCGTTCCATTTTTTGTATAAAAAGAGGGGACTTCCCGTCCCCTTCCATTTCTTAAACACCTTTATTTTGCGCTGCAAATATATAAACTATATTTTACAATGACAAGAATCATAGTTTTTTATCGTTATAAATAAGTACCTTTATAAGGTCAGAATTTTTAAAACCCAAACCATGAAAAAAATATTAGTACCTATTGATTTTTCTGATGAAGCTAAATATGCTTGTAAAGTAGCCTCTCAGATTGCTAAAAAAACAAACAGTGAAATTATATTATTGCACATGTTAGATATTCCTACTGTGGCAATTGACCCTCTTGAAACCAATAACCTTCGGGGTGGAGGCCAGGCTATTTTTATTATGAAAGCCATTCATAAAAAATTTGAAAAATATAAATCGTTGCCTTTTTTTGAAGGAATTAAGATAACCGAAGATGTTAAATTTCACAAAGCCTTTGACGGAGTTATTGAAGAGAGTAAAAAAAACAAAGTAGATTTAATTGTAATGGGCTCGCAAGGAGCCACCGGGTTAAAAGAAATGTTGGTTGGGTCGAATACAGAAAAAGTAGTAAGGCATTCTGACATTCCGGTATTGGTAATCAAACACGATGTAGAGAATTTTAAAATCAACGATATTGTTTTTGCTTCTGATTTTAGCAAAGAAAGCAAAAGGTCATTTTCTGACGTCATAGCTTTTGCCAATACTTTTAATGCAACATTACACTTGTTATTTATCAATACCATCCATAATTTTGAACCCACCAGCACAACGAGAAAAAAGCTGAATGATTTTGTTGCCGATTTTGATATTAAAGAGTATACATTAAATATTCACAATGATATTACCATTGAAGAAGGTATTTTAAACTTCGGAAAAGAAATCAATGCCGATATCATTGCCATCAATACGCATGGCAGAAGTGGCTTGTCACAATTATTTAGTGAGAGTATCAGTAAAGAATTGGCAAATCACGCTTTACGGCCAATAATTACTTTTAAAATTTAGTTTTTAAAAATTGACAAAAAAGGCTCTTTTTTTAAAAAGGGCCTTTTTTTATAAAAAAAAATTATCTTTATAAAGAATTACTAAACTTCAAACCATGAAAAAAATACTTGTTCCAATCGATTTTTCTAAGCAAGCGCAATACGCTTGTAAGGTGGCAGCCTCTATTGCCAAAAAGAATAACTGTGAAATTATATTATTGCACATGTTAGATATTCCGGGCGTATCAATTGATCCGGCAGGAGGCGGCAGCCAACACGGTGGCGCACAGAGTATTTATTATTTAAAAGGAATTCACAAAGAGTTTGAAAAGTTTAAAAAATTGCCGTTTTTTGAAGGGCTGAAAGTTGTTGAATCAGTACGCTTCCACAAGGCTTTTGAAGGGGTTATTGAAGAGAGTAAAAAGAACGATGTCGATTTGATTGTGATGGGCTCACAAGGAGCTACCGGCTTAAGAGGGATGCTAGTGGGCTCTAATACCGAAAAAGTAGTTCGGTACTCGCATATTCCGGTATTGGTTATCAAACAAGATATTGATGAATTTGATATCAACGATATGATTTTTGCTTCAGATTTTAGTAATAACAGTAAAAAGTCATTTTCTAATGTAATTGATTTTGCAAATCGGTTTGATGCAACAATACATTTATTATATATCAATACCATTCATAATTTTGAGCCGACTAGGGTATCAAAAAAAAGGCTTACAAATTTTATTGACGATTTTACTATTGAAAATTACACTTTAAATATTCAAAATGATACTACTATTGAAGAAGGTATTTTAAATTTCGGAAAAGAAATCAATGCCGATGTCATTGCCATCAATACGCATGGGCGAAGTGGGTTGTCTCAGTTATTTAATGAAAGTATCAGTAAAGAATTGGCAAATCACGCCTTGCGCCCTGTTGTTACATTTAAGTATTAACCTTTCATTTTTTTGAGAGAAACAACCATAATATTACCGAAAGATACATTTATAAATGAGCCACATAACGCTAAAACAACTTGCCGCCGAACTAAACCTGTCTATTTCTACAGTATCTAAAGCCTTAAAAGACAGCTATGAAATTAATGAAAAAACCATACAACGCGTAAAAAAACTGGCCAAGAAATACCATTACAGGCCTAATAAAACAGCTTTAAATTTAAAGAACCGGCAAACAAAGACTATTGGGGTTATTATACCGAATATTCTAAATTATTTTTTTGCCAAAGTACTGTTAGGGATAGAACAAGAAGCCAACGAAAAAGGATACCAAATTATCATTTGCCTGTCTAATAATAAATACTCAAAAGAAGCCGAAAGTTTACTGTTATTGAGTGATGGCAGTGTTGACGGGTTTATATTATCAATCGCTAAAGAAACCCAAATTCAACACCGGTACAATCACTTTGAAGATATTATAGGGCAAGATTATCCTATGGTGATGTTTGACAGGGTTTCTGATAAAATTAATTGTGACAAAGTAATTATCAATGACTATGATGCCGCTTATGAAGCGACTGATTTTTTACTGCAACACCAACGAAAGAAAATTGCATTGATAAGTACTATCAATGATTTGAATATCGGAAAATCTAGAATTAAAGGATATATAGCAGCCCTTAACAATAATAAGAATTATAAAAATGAGCCCCTTATTGTAGAAATTCATCAAAAAACAGCATACACAACGGTGGTCAATACCCTATTTAAAGAACACAATGATATCGATGGTATTTTTGCTACAGACAATGTTTCTGCCATAACAGCGATGAAAATTGCCAAATCAAACGGTTATCAAATACCAAAAGACATTTCGGTAATAGGGTTTTCTAACAATAAAATATCAAGGTTATCATGTCCGCCGTTAACGGTTATCTCACAAAATGCTTTAGAGATGGGCAAAAAAGCGGCTTCCCTCTTAATTGACAGGATTGCCACTAATTCAACTCCTCACTTTACAACAGCTACTATTGATGCCGAATTGATAGTTAGGGAGTCTACGTAAATAGGTGTTTATTACTAAATAAATCCTTTTAGAAGATTTTAAGTTAGCCCGCAAGAACATCTTTCAGCTTAATTTATACTTAGAGAAGTTGAACTACTCAAGATAAACTTCTCGCCCTTATTGTTGTTTCAAAACAAAAATGCTTCCAAAAAAAGGAAGCATTTGTCCAACTTTGTTGGCCCACAAGGACTCGAACCTTGAACGTCGGTACCAAAAACCGGTGTGTTGCCAATTACACCATGGGCCAAAATTATTTTTATATCAGAAAGTTAACACTTTACCGATATCTCTTACC
>DRQI01000219.1 GCA_011330545.1 Flavobacteriia bacterium | reverse complement strand
CTTCCTTATAGGCTTCTTGTGCTTTGTCTTCGTCACCTGTCTTTATGGCTGAGCGGGCAATGATAACTTTAGCATCTGATTTCACCCTATTTTCTAATTTTGAACGTTGCAATACTTTTTCGGCATAAGCCACTGCTTGTTGGTAATGTTCTAAAGCATAATGCCCTTTCATCAAATTACTTTGTGCAAAGGTGATATTTTGAGGAAAATCTGCTTGCTCTTCCAACCGCTCTAATACAGGCATGGCTTTTGCCCATTGATTGGCTTCCAGGTATACTTGTGCCAACCTCGATAAGGCTTGCTCAGTAAATTCATTGCGCTCTTGGTCAATTACAAAACTGTAATATTTTTCGGTTTGCCCCAGTTTGTTTTCGGCAAATAGTGATTCTGCCAAATAAAAATTGGCCTGTAAGGCATGTACGCCATTGGGAAAACGTTCGATATATTTTCTAAAAGCCGGAATGGCTTTTTTGCGATTGTTTTGTAAGTATTGTTTTTCGGCAGACTCATACATATCATTATCTAAATCGGCATCGGTAACATTGACAAAGTCTATATCTTTTACCCAATCGGCATATTCGTCTACACGGCCTAAATCGACATAAATTTGACGTGCATTGGAAACGGCTTGTTTGGCTTCATCTGTATTAGGAAACTCTTTTACCACACGCCTGTATTTGTCTAATGCCTGATTGTCTCTTTCGGTATTATAATAAATCAATCCTTGTTTTAATAAGGCTTTTGGCACGTATGAACTGCGTTTGTGGTATTTTAACAGCTTATCATAGGTTTTAAGGGCTTCGTCATTGTTATCAGCTCTTACATACGAATTTCCTAATTCGTAATAGGCATCATCGCGTAAAGTAGATGTAGGGTAAGTAGACAAAAACGCGGTAAGGTCATCAATTTTCGTATTGTTTTTTCCGATAAACCCGTAACTGATAGCGCGTTGAAAGTGTGCGTAATCAGTATCTATTCCGTTGGCTTCTATTACTTTATTGTAGGCCTCAATAGCTTTTTTATAATTACTCGATACAAAATAAGTATCGCCCAAACGCAAGTAACTATCGTTTATTCTAGCATCGTCATCAGGATTTGAATTGAGGTACTTTTGAAATTGATCGCCGGCTTTGTTATAATCTTTTAATTTAAAATAGGCATAAGCAATGTTATAGCCTAAGTTCTTATTTTCCGCCAATGTATCCGGTTTACGCATTCCGTCATACTGCTGAAAGCCCACCAAAGCATCATTGAAATTATTCAATAAATAATCGGTTTCGGCTTTCCAAAAAATACCTCTTGCCGTAATAGAATTCTCTCTAGGCTCATTAATGGCTACCTCGAAATGTTCTTTGGCATCGTTTAATGAATTGTCATTGAACAGCTGGATGCCCCTGTACAAAGCTACTTTTTGATACACTTCTCTATTGCCGGCATCTTTTTTATCTTTCAAGGCTTGTAAGGCTCCTTCATAGTCTTTTGAAGTGATATAAGCACTGATTAACAATTCGTTGATTTCGTCTTTGGCTTCCGATTTCGGATAGGTATCTAAATACTCTTGTAATACATCGGGTACACTTTTATACGGATTGCCAATTTCATAACTCAATTTGGCATAGTTGAGCCAGGCGTCTTTTTTAATGTCATTGTCATAATCCATTTGCGACGCATTTCTAAAGGCATTCAAGGCTTCTGTTTTTTGGTCGGTTTCCAAATAACATTCTGCCAAATGGTAATAAGCATTTTGTGCTACGGCATTGTTGCCTCCAATAATCTTATTAAAATAGGCAATGGCATTTTCAAAATCTTGTTGTTTGTAATAAGCATATCCTAACATGTAGTAATCGGTATTATTCCACCGGCGGCGTTTGCCTTTGTAATTCTTGAGGTGTGGAATGGCTTTGCCGTACTGTTCTAAATTGAAATAGCTCTCGCCAATAATCTTAGAAATTTCTGAATGTTGATTTCTATCGGCTTTGGCTAAAAAAGGCTCTGCAATTTCAATGGCTTCTTGAAATTTACCGGTTTTAAATTTGATATTTGCCATGTAATAAGGTACATCATCGCCCAATTCTTTATCGTCGGCTATTTGGCTTAAATATCGGTTGGCATTTTCATAATCATCATCTTGGTAAGCGATAAATCCGTAATAGTATTTGGCTTGAGACCCGTATTCTTGCGATGTCAATAGTTTTTGAAAATATTCTTTGGCGCGCTGATAGCTATGCATGGCAAATAAGCCATAACCGTATTTAAAATTATAATCTTCTTCTTGGCCTATAGAGAGATTTCTAGTTTCTACCCGTTTATACCATTTTAAAGCATAGGGATAATTGGCATTTTTAAAATAATAATCGCCAACTTCTAAGAATGCCGTATTTTGTTTGGTACTGGTAGGATAACGCTCTACAAAATTGCGCATCATCTGGTCGCCATTTTGGTCGCCTAACCGTATGGCACAAAAGGCTTCGTAATATTCGCAATTTGCCTTTTTTTCAGAGCTATCGTCAAACTGGCTTTTTAATTTATTAAATAAGTGTTTGGCGGCTACAAAATCTCTGTTGTTGTAAAGTTCAACGGCATGATTATAATCTCTTAACGAGTTGGTATAAATATCAGATTTTTGTGCAAAGCCAAGCGATGAGAAAAATAAAAATAAGGATACAAACCAAATAGTGCGATGCTTCATTTTTTGACGTTTCATTTTGGGAGTTAAAAATAACCCATACATAAATTAAACAACGTTCATTTCAACTGAAATTGTATAATTGTTAATTAATTATAACATTTTGTTAAGAAATATTTTAACAATTGCGATTCTAAGTTAAATACGAAAGCGTTTGATAGCTGTCTTTTTTTACCACAGTAATAAATTAAATACTGTTGATGCTTTTAGATAGTATTGTTCAAGAAATATCTACCAAAAACAATTAGATTTTAGCTACTTTAACATTTACTGATAAACTTCTAATTTAGTATTAGGCATTACATATATCGCGCCAAACTGAATTTACTCGTTGAGTAATTGATTCATAAAGCTATTAAAATCATCTACAAATGCTTCGTAATATTTACCCGTTGCGGGCCCTGAAAAGCCGGTATGTATTCTGCGCACGGTACCTTTTTTATCAATAAAAATGGTGGTGGGAAAAGAAATAATATGGTTTAACATCGGCAAGGTTTTAGCGGCAGCTTCTTTATCATAAACCCCGGCAATTACATAGTCATACCCTACCTTATATTTTTGTTTCATTTTTTCGACTCTCGCCTTGGCATATTCAAAATCGTCTTTGGCTTCATAGGCCAATCCGATAATTTCGACACCTTTATCGTTGTTTTTTTCATACCAATTGCGATAAAATTTAGTTTCGTCCATACAATTCGGGCACCAAGTGCCAAAAATTTGTAATAACACTACTTTGTGCTGATATTTTTTGTCTTGTAAGCTTACGGGTTTTCCGTCTAATCCCGGAAAGGAAAATTCGATATGGTCATATCCTTCTTTCAAATAGGTAAGTTTATTGGCATCGGCAAGTGCTGCTTGGTTATCTTTATACGCTGAAAAAGTTTCTCTATAGTCTTTGCCTGATAAAAATTCGCCTTGTAGAGAATCGTTTTTCACGGTGGCATTAAAGATAAAAGCATGGTTGCCGTCAAAGGTAAACAAGTGCATTTGATTGCCTTCTGTATACCCTTCCAAATAACGATAATCACCGGTTTCTGTTAAGAAGGTTCCGGTTAATAAATCACCTTCTTTTTTAAAAATACCTACTGCCGGATAGGAAGTGCCATCATCTTCAACAAAAGTAGTTTGCCAATTACCGTCAAATTCAGTCGTGCTTTTCGGATTTTCAAAACGGGTGGCTTTTCCATAAGTTGCCGTAAACGGTACCTTATAATTTTCTTTGTAGTTTTTGATATACCATCCGTTAAGGGTATCTCCATTAATTTTTGCCCGTAAGTCAATATCAAAAATGTGCAGAGTAATAAATACAGAATCACCCACTATTTCAATCTCGTCTAAAGGAATAACTTCTTTACTATTGATAAGGTTTGCCTTGTATTTTAGGGTGTCTTTGATGATTTCAAAATTAAAAGGCAGCAATTGGCCTTGCATCTGTATTTTAGCGCGCCAAAAGCCTTGTTTTAGTTCGGGTTGTTTCTCATTCTTACAAGAAAAAAGGCAGCTTATACTAATAATTACAAAGATAATTTTTATTCTTTCCATTCTAATCGATATACCTTGTTACTTACTTTTTGATTTTTTTCTATGCCGCCAATCAGTATTTTTACCGAGTCATTTACCTCGGCAACTCCTCTTACGTCCATGGGCAGGCTGTTAAGAATCGTTATGTTGGCTTCATTCTTTGATAAATACACGTCTCTATTACTCGGAGTAACGCCTCCCGAACCGTTGTATGCAATGGCATTGTAGTTGTATGTAACGGTACTGCCTCCTAACCAATGAGGTGTGTTATTTACGCGAGTAGATGCCATTCGATATCCTACAAAACTTGTATCCAATACTTGATGAGACCATTGAATTTCGGTAGGATTATTTTTATTGATAACCCCTTTTCGGAGGATGTGCTGTATCGGGTAAAATTTTCCCATGGCAGCACCGCCCAAATAAAAAATGGTATCACCTACAATAGTACCGGAAGCTCCAAAAGATTTATACATGTGATTGTTTGGAACCGGAGTTCCCACGGCCCAATGATTTGTTTGAGGATTGTAAATTTGAACGTTCGGTACATTGGCTTTGTTAGACCATCCGGTAATTACATAGAGCAAACTATCACGCCATACGCCTTGCACATGATCGTCAATAGGTATAGGAATGGGTGTTCCGTCTTTTAAAAATATATTGTTGACAATATCATACCGATGAACTTTATTAGACGATTTTTCGGTGCCATTGGCAAAAACATGATAGCCGCCAAGAATATAAATAGTATTTTTTATCCTGCTGGCGGCACCGGCAATTTTTCCAAGGGTATCGGGCACATCGGCAATTTGTTGCCATGTATTATTGGCAATATCTAATCTGTATGACCGGCGGTGGATACCCGAATATCGTTTGGTGCTGTCTAGCCCGCCAAAAGTATACACATACGCTTTTCCCTTGATAAACCCTTCGGATACGGCATTATTAGTAATGGGTTCGGGCAAATTTTTTAAAAGAGTGAGATGCCATTTTTTAATTGCCTGTGTATCACTTTGACTGGAAGTGATAGTTGAGATGAATAGCAGAAGCAAGATTGTATTTTTTATAGTCATAACAAAAGTAGTAGCTATTGGGCAGGTTTAAAATGAACTTCCATTTGTGGTAGGCCGGGAGGGTCATTTTTACCCGAAACTAAGATTAAAACTAACTTTTTAGCGTTTATTGATAGTATTCGAGAGGTTACTTTTTCATCGATTGACAGTTCAACATACTTTTTCTTGACATTATAAGTCCATTTGCCGGTATTTATTGTTTTTTCGTTGTCATTAATTAACCGATAGGTTCCGTCACTAGCAAATTTCATGTCAAAATTATCGGCTCCGGGTTTTTGCCCTATCTTCATATTGCCCACAACTGCAAAATCAATTTTCCATTGTTTACATAAAACCTGTATTAATTCGGGTTCATCTAATGTAATATTTTGAGCCGATGAAGAAAAACAGCATAAAATGATACTTGAAAATATTAGAAATAATGTTTTGTTCATCTGTTTGTATTTTTCTGTGTAAATATACATAACTAAAAAGAAATGATATCGTCTTTGCTGCCGGCTTTTTTGCAAAATCAATTTTATCGGGCAATGAAAGTATTGGCAGTTTTAATGAAACCGGCAATTGTTTTTAATACTCGTAAACCATTATTAAAAATTATAAAGTAAATTTGCGGTATCAAATTATAACAGTTATGTCAAAGCCGATACTTCATTTAAAAAATGCTTCTATTTTTCAGCAAGAAAGTTTAGTGTTATCTGATATTAACCTTGATATTTATGAAGGCGATTTTATGTACCTAATCGGCAAAACCGGAAGTGGCAAAAGTAGTTTGATGAAAACCTTGTATGGCGATTTGCCATTGGTAAAAGGCGAAGGCTCTATTGTGGGCTTTGATTTAAGTACCTTAAAAGAGAAAGACATTCCGTTTTTACGGCGCAAGTTAGGTATTGTTTTTCAAGATTTTAAATTATTGAATGATAGAAATATACATGATAATTTGTCATTTGTTTTAAAAGCTACCGGTTGGAAAGACAGCTCAAAAATAAAAGCAAAAATTGACGAGGTGTTAGAAAAAGTAGGGATGAAAACCAAAGGGTTTAAAATGCCGTTTCAAATCTCTGGAGGTGAACAGCAACGGGTTGCTATTGCCAGAGCTTTGTTAAATGACCCCGAAATGATTTTAGCCGATGAGCCTACCGGAAACCTTGACCCCAATACCTCATTAGAAGTAATGAGTGTTTTAGAAGAAATTAATAAAACAGGCAAAACCATTTTAATGGCTACACACGATTATGCCTTGATATTAAAATACCCCCATAAAACCATCAAATGTGATGGAGAGCGTATTTTTGAAGTGGTTTAATATAACTAAATTTCTCTGTTATTGCTGTACTAATCTCCATAATTATCCCTACTTATAACAATCTTGAGAATCTTAAGAATTGTATTGTAAGTATTCAGAATCAGGAATTTGAAAATTATGAAGTGTGGGTAATTGACAATGCTTCTAGCGATGGTACGCCTGCCTATTTGCAGTCGTTAAAAGAACCTTTTTATTGGAGAAGTGCGCCTGACAAAGGAGTTTATGATGCTATGAACAAAGGTATTGCATTAGCGCGTGGAGAATGGTTGTATTTTTTAGGCGCCGATGATATGCTATTTGACACTACCATCTTAGCGAATATTTTTTCAAAGCCTATTGCTACTGACATTAAAATGATTATCGGAAAAATAAAATACAATATAAAGAAGAATGATGTTGTATATACAAATAATAAAAATGGAATTGTTTCTTCTTCTTGGTCGAAAAAATTATGGATTAAAAATTCTTTGCACCACCAAGGAGTTTTTTATAAAAAAGAACTTTTTTTACAGCGTAATTTTTCCTTACAATATAAAATATTAGCCGATTATGCTTTGAATTTACAATTGTATAAAATGAAAGTTAAAGTCAAAGCGGTTGATAATATAATCGCTCTTTGTAGTACAGGAGGCTTATCTAAAAACTACAATTGGGCTTTGTATAAAGAAGAAATTAAATTGAAAACCACTGAAAGTTCTATCGTATTAAAACCATTATTCATGATGATAGGATATACGAAGTATCTGTTAAAGAAAACAGTGTTGTAGGCAATTTATAATACTCAAGATATAGCAATTATCATTGTAGAAAGCTGGCATAAGAAAAGTTATTGAAAAGAATGATGCAATTTTCAAAAATAAAAGAGAACCATAGTATTGTTAGATACTACTTTGCGGATGAGTGTACGTAAAATTTTTAGAAAAGGCATCCGCGAAAACCCACACCAATATAAAAAATAACCGCCTCAAGAAAGGTTTTGATAAATAACGTTAAGTTTTTCGCGCTCCTTTTCCCAATGATACCTGTTTGCAGCATTTTGTAAATTCTTTTTCCAAGTTGCATATTGTGCGGTGTCTGCAAAGATACGTTTTACGGCATCAGCCAATGCTTTAGGCTTGTGGCTGTCAATGACAAGTCCGATATTCTCACTATTCACCAATTTGGCGACTTCTTTTCTATTAGAGGCCAATACAGGAATTTGAGCTTGTATATAATCAAAAATTTTGTTGGGCAAACTGTATTCGTAATTCAAATTGGTACCCTTATCCAATGACAATCCCAAATCGGCAATTTTAGTATATTCCATCAGCTCTTCATAAGGCATTTTATCTTTGATATACACCTTACCGTGAAGGTTTAATGTATTAGCCAATTCTTTAAGATTCTCAAAAATATCACCTCCACCGATAATATACAAGATTGTATCTTCTAAATAAAGCATCATTTGTATGGCTTCTTCGGCACCTCGCTCCATATTGATTCCCGAACCCTGTAAAATGAGCATTTTCTGATTTCCTTTTATCTTTTTCGCTAAAGCAACATCTATAGTTTTGTTGGTGAGTACCGGAGCGATATTTTTTATAACCGAAACAGCTACCGCATATTTTTTTTGATAAAAAGCGGCAATACTATCGTTAACGGTATATACGTTTTTTAGTGTTGGAAAAATAGATTCTTCTACGGTTAACCAAACTTTTCTTATGGTAGGCCTATTGTTGAGTTCGGCTATTTCAGTAAATAATTCGTGACTGTCATACACCAATTTTTTGCCAAAGAGTTTGCTGATTAAAAAGTTGGGCAATAAGGTATCTAAATCATTGGCAAGTAAGATGTCTTTTCTAATAAAGAATAATTTGATAAACAACCGAAAATGATACTCAACATAAAATAAAAACTTTTTTCTGAATAAAAGCCGCATTCTAATAGTTTTATAATTTCTGTCAATAGGCTTGCTATGGGGTAGTTTCCTGCCAATAAGCACTACTTCAAAACCCATATCAAACAATGCCGTGCAAATCTTATGTACTCGTTGGTCAGTAACCAAATCATTAATAACAGAAACTACAATACGTTGCAAAACAGTTAAGGTGGGTTCTAAAAATTCATTTCTTTCAAAAAACAAAGATAAGGAATAACCTGCCAAAGGCAGGCTGGGATGTGAAGCAATTTTTTTTTAGAATAGCCATAGTTATTTTAATATAAAAATTACGAGCAGATTGTTTCTTATCTTTGTTCCTGCAAAGGTTTTCAGAGCTTCCCTTATACTTCACAAAATTTTCTTACATTATCTAGATAGTGCCTTAAAAATTTTGATTCGTCTAAGAAAAGCTCTGAAAATTTTGATGCGAATGAATTTTTAGAACCCACCTTAAATTTGTCTGTAAAGAAAGTATAAAAAAATGGGATTGAAAATAAAAGTTTAAGCTAAAACAAAAGTTGTTTTAATAAATCGGCCGAAGGCAATAATCATAACCTTTTAAAATTTTGTGTTTTCCTTGCGTTTGTTGCCCAAAGGACGAATGGAAAGTAAAAGAAGGCTTTTTACTGTGAAAATTACCAAAAGTAAGTGTAGGTTTCACTTCTTTTTGCCTCATTCCCTTACTAAAATCAAGCAGTTCCTTTTCTTCAACTATCGGAAAAACAATGTATGAACTATAAGCCAATACGGCTAAATTTTTATCTACCTTAAAGAACGTAACCATAAAAACAGGAGACTCATTTTGAACTTGCTCAAAGAGTTTGGCAAAATCATATCGCTTATCAGAAGCAATGTCTTGAGAAGTTGTAACGTTCCAAACAAATAAAGACAAAAGAACAAGTATAAATTTATTCATAAAAAAATCAATTTCTCAAAAATACACAATTTCAGTCGTTTTATCAATTAATATCTTTCAAGGCGATGATATATTTTATATATTTGATAAACATTAGGGCAAAAGTTTGCTTTACTTTAGATGTTTTAAATCCAATTGTAAATCAACCGCTTTTTATTAATCATATAACAACACAAATACCATTAGTGTTATGGAAACAATAGTGAAACAACCACAAGTTAAAAATTTTATAGACGGAAAATTTGAAAGAAACGGACAATCTTCTATGGATGTAATGAATCCGCTTGACGGAAGCATCATCACTACCTTGCCACTTTCAACCTATGAAGATGTTGACAAAGCTGTAAAAGCTGCTGAAAAAGCCTTTAAAGGATGGTCGTCAAAAACCTTAAAAGAACGAGTACAGGTATTCTTTAGATACCGCACGCTACTCGAAAAAAATATGGATGAATTGACCAAACTGGTACAACTCGAAAATGGAAAAACGTATGGCGAAGCCAAAGCCGAAATTGAAAAGAGTATGGAGCTTTGCGAATTTGCGGTTTCTTTACCTCAAATTGTTACTAATGAAATTCAAGAAGTCAGTAGAGGTGTTGAATGTAGGATAGAACGCAAGCCATTAGGCGTCGTTGCCTCAATTACACCTTTTAATTTTCCGAATATGGTACCGCATTGGACGATGCCCAACGCCTTAGTCCTCGGAAATACCATGGTAATGAAACCTTCAGAAAT
>DRQI01000218.1 GCA_011330545.1 Flavobacteriia bacterium | reverse complement strand
GGCACCTACTACTTTATTACTTTCATAAACCTCTTTGATAGTCTCTTTAACTAAGGCATTGTCTACCATATCCGTCATCAAGCCTAAACCTCCCGGAAAAAATATGGCATCATAGGCCTTGATATCAATATTGCTTAATTTATGACTAAAATTTAACCGTTTAAATCCGTTACTTTTTTTAAATTCTTTACTTGTTTTCTGAGAGGGGTCGTATCCTACAAAAGGAGGTTTTCCTCCTAAAATACTAGCAAAATCAACTGTGAAGCCTTTATTTACAAATTCAAAATAAGGGTCTGCCACTTCTGAAAACTCATAGCCGGCAGTATGATTTCCTGTGCCTGTTTTATCGGTACTTGTTACTATAAATAATATATGTTTCATTTTTTCTGTTTAGTTTAAAAATTTGACTTCGACATCTTTTCAATTCAATACGGTTGCTTCTACTTTTATGTTAATTATCCTTTTTTTATGGCTTCTCCTAATTCTTCATTGGTCATTGCAATTCCGTCTAAATTCCAAGCGCCGTCAACCGTGTGCACAACATTTCCATAAATATTATCTTTGGGTTGTTTGCCTCCTGATAATTTATAGATAATTTCTGTGGCATCTTTAAAAAAGGCCTTTTGAACTTCTCTATCAGCCAATGCAAATGATGGTACTTTCCACTCAACCCAGGCGCCTAGAAATTCTTTTCCTCCGGAGAAAGTTCTGTTTTTAGGCAATATGTCTACCTGTGCTGTTACATTGGGAGTCATCACTTTATTTCCTGACAATCCATGATTTTTTAAAAATGCAGCCGTAATTTGTTCAACGGCATCTTTTATTTTGCTTTCGGGTATTACCCCTTCTGTTAATGTTAATGTTAAAGGCATTTTATTAAAATTTTAACTTGCGAGCTTCATTGCCCAGCAACACTACAAAGTTGGGGTGAATTGAAAAAGTAAACGTTGTCATATGACAACGTTTTTAACTTTATTACCTACATTTAAATTAAGATAGAAATTTCGATATGAAAAGGTTAGAGCTACTTCTTTACTTTCCCTTTGGGTTGCAGTGGCCTTACTTCAATTTCAACATGATGATAGTTAGGCGAAGATGTTAAACAGTGTAAAATAGTACTGGCAATATCGCCGGGCTGCATCATATTCTCATTAGCGGTAATACTGTCAATCTTATCAAAGAAATTTGTTTGTACTGAACCGGGATAGATGCAGGTTACTTTTACTCCAAAATTTCTTACTTCTTTATATAAGGCTTGGGATAATCCTCTTACGGCAAATTTTGTAGCGCAATAGCCACTTAGAGTTTCTATACCGGTATTGCCGGCAATGGATGAAATATTAATAATATGGCCTTCTTCTATCTTTTTCATCTGTGGCAATACTAATCTTGTGGCATAAAAAATACCATTTACGTTGGTATCAAACATCTGGTGCCAGTCTGCTACTTTTAACTCTTCGAAAAGTGCCGTAAATCCCAATCCGGCATTATTGATTAAAATGTGAATGTCTTTTCCGAAATGGGCAATGGCCTGCTTATAGGCATCTTCTACTGATTGGATATCCCTAATATCCATCTGAATGTTTAAAAAATCAGGATGGCTTATGTCGGTTTTTGAACGGCTCCATCCCGTTACTTTTACATTATTTTCTAGTAATATTTTTACGGTGGCTAAACCGATTCCTTTGCTTGCCCCTGTAACAATGGCTACTTTGTTTTTTAGGTTCATTTGATGAAATATTATTCGTTTGTTATAAACATTTTTATAGATTCCTGCCCATGCAGGAATGACAACATCATTTTACATTTTAGATTTTATATGATTCATAATAATCGGTGCGTGTATTCTTGAATTTTCGATAAACCACTTATGGGTTTCCATACCACCACAAACCACACCGGCGAGGTAGATTCCTTTTACATTGGTTTCCATTGTATTGCTATTGTAGTGTGGACGTTTTTTTTCATCATCAGAAATTTGAATGCCTATTTTTTGTAAAAAATCAAAATTGGGCATATATCCGGTAAGTGCCAATACATAATCATTTTTGATAGTAATGACGCCTTCTTTTGTATTCATAAGGACTTCGTTTTCTTTAATTTCTTTAACCTCAGCGTGGTAATAGGCTTTGATACTTCCTTCTTTTATTCTGTTAATGATATCCGGCCTCACCCAATATTTTACGCGTTTGCCGATTTCTCCTTCACGGATAACCATCGTTACGTCACCTCCTTTTCTGTAGATTTCCAGTGCAGCATCTACTGCCGAATTACTGGCACCTATAACGATTACTTTTTGATGTGCATAAAAATGAGGGTCTTTGTTATAATAGTGTGAAACTTTGGGTAATTGTTCTCCGGGTACGTTGATGAGGTTCGGAATATCATAAAATCCGGTAGCGATGATTATCTTTTTCGCTTTATAGGACGCTTTGGATGTCGCTACTCGAAAAGTATTTTCTACGTTCTTTACTTCAATCACTTCTTCGAAAAGATTGACATTCAATTCCTTATAATCAGAAATACGCCGGTAATATTCTAAGGCTTCGGCTTTTACAGGTTTTACATTGTTGCTGATAAACGGAATACCTCCTATTTCTAACTTCTCGGATGTTGAAAAAAACGTCATGCCCTGAGGATAATTATACAAGGAATTTACGATGCATCCTTTTTCCAGAATAAGATAAGAAAGCCCTTCTTTTTGAGCTTCGATTCCGCAGGCTATTCCAATGGGCCCACCGCCTATGATAATTACATCCATTATTTTCATGTACTTATTTTTTTGAGAATACAAAGATTAAAAAAAAAGTTTCTAAAAAATTGTCATAAGACAATAGTTTATAATTTTGCCCGTAACTTACTTAGGGTTGAATTGGTCATGCCGAGATACGATGCCACTGCTTTACTTGAAATACGGGTTAGCAGTTTGGGTTCGTGTTCTATCACCCATCTAATTTTATCGATTCCGCTCATTCCTAAAAAACTGTAAATCCTCATTTGCGAATGAATAAAGGCAACTTCTATAAATTGCTGGTATACTTTATTGAATTCGGGCAATTCTTCTATCAGCTTAAAGAAATCTATTCTGTTAATCGCCAATAATTCTGAAGGTTCATGTGATACCAAAAAGTCTCTTGAAGGTTTTTGCAATACAAAACTTGTAATGGCAGACATGATACTGTCTTCTAAGGCAAAATAACCGGTTACTTCATTGCCTTTATTGTCTATTTCATACAT
>DRQI01000217.1 GCA_011330545.1 Flavobacteriia bacterium | reverse complement strand
GTACAATGCATTCCAATTGATTTGGCCATTATTCACAAATTCTTGTTGGGCTCCGAAAGCGATTCCCGGGTCATCAGGGTTATTCCTCAAGAAAAAGCTCGGTAATTTTTGGTAGTATGCCGGACTCGGATTGGCGCCTCCTCCTTCAGGGAAGCCATTTACCAAATCGGTACCATTATAATCTAATCGGCTATTTCCCAATTTTCCGAATTGATATCCAACATTGGTGTTTAATTTCACCTTATCGTTAATTTTCCAATAATGGTTTAGCATTAGGATGGGTTCTTCAATTTCTTTGATACGCGAATTGCGGATATGGCCATTTTGCCACCCCCAATATTCATTGTATTTTCTGCCTTTTAAATCGAAAACCTCTTGGGTATTAGGTGATGATTTCCCCCTGCGGTTAAAAGCATAAATTCCGGTAAAATTAAGACTGTGATGTTCGTTAATTTTCTTTTCAATAGAGGCAAATACAGAGTTAGCATTGTATGAGGTTGCATCGATATAGCCTTCATTTCCCCAACGTCGTCCTATAGAAAAGGTATAAGCCCAACCGCTTTTGGTCATGCCTGAGGCATAACTTGCCATGACACGATTGGTATAACTTCTGTTGGAAGAAGAGTAGGTTACCCTACCACCGGCTCTTGCTTGTGACGCACGGGTATTGATATTGGTAGAACCCAATGCCCCGCCAAAAGTATAGCTAGAAGGTGATAATCCGATAGACAATTCTTGATTTCTCAAGACATCGTTCAAACCACCCCAATTGCTCCATTGCGGCCTTCCGTTATAGACTTTGTTCATTTCAATTCCGTTTATCAAGACCTTTCCATTATCAGAATCCAGGCCTCTTACCCTAAAGAAGGAAGAGCTAAATTCAAAGGCGGCAGTTCTCGAAAAGAGATCTCTTGAAGATGATAACAATCCCGAGATATTATCGGCACCTCCGGTATCATCATTCAGTTCATCTTCAGATAACGATATCAAACCGCTATTGTCTGTTAATGACAGGTCTACAAATAATAAAATGGTTCCTAAATCGACTTCTTGGCCTTCAGAAACCTCAGCCGGAAAGTTTTGCGATTCATAACCCTTCAAAGAAACTTTAATAAGTTGATTTCCTACAGGTACATTTGTCATCACAAAATTACCATCAGCATCTGTTTGCTGGGTAATATCTGTACCGGTTACAGTTACGTTTACATTGACTAGTGGAGCTTGGGTTTCTGCATCGATAACTTTCCCTTTAACGGTTCCTAAAAGTTGAGCATAAATTACAGATGAGAAACACACACTAAACAATAGTAAAAAAATAGTTTTTTTCATATATTTTATACAAATTATTTAAGCAAAAGACAGCGTGTTTTTTGCTTGGCAAAATTAATGTAATTTAATGAGATAAAGAAGCCTGACAGGGATGAATATTAACAAACAGGTACAATTCATATATTTTTTATAAATTAGGTTTTACACAAAGAGATGTTGTGATAAATAATGGCAAAATATTCTTTTCGGCTCGAAAATTGTTTATACTTTTGAATGTAAATATATGTACTGTATGAAAAACAAATTTTACCTGTTGCTGTTGGTATTCTTTATCGGAAGTTTGGCAGCATACCCTCAAAAAAGGCAAAAGCAATTTAATATACGAACCATTGCTTTTTACAATGTAGAAAACTTATTTGACACCATTAACGACCCTAATAAAAATGATGAGGCAAGCCCTATGATGGAACTCAAAGGAAACCGGT
This sequence comes from Flavobacteriia bacterium, assembly GCA_011330545.1. Taxonomy (GTDB): domain Bacteria; phylum Bacteroidota; class Bacteroidia; order Flavobacteriales; family Flavobacteriaceae; genus Aureibaculum. Next base: position 2,081 of record DRQI01000217.1, on the reverse strand, counting down.
CTGAAGTATATTGGAAAAAGATAAACAATATGGCAACGGTTATTTCTAAGATAGGCTTAGAAAAAGCGAAGACCAGTCCGGCTATTATCGGTTTGGCAGAAGTTGAAAACCGAAGTGTGGTAGAAGATTTGATAGCTACTGATGCATTGAAAGGCAAACATTACGGCATTGTTCATTTTGATTCGCCCGATAAAAGGGGTATTGATGTGGCATTGTTATATCAAAAGAGATATTTTAAGCCGATAGACCAGAAAAATTACGAATTGCGTATTTGGGATAACGATGGAAAACGGATTTATACGCGCGACCAATTATTGGTTTCGGGAGTATTGGATGATGAGGTAATTTATATTATTGTAAATCACTGGCCGTCAAGAAGTGGGGGCGAAGCCAAGAGTAGGCCCAAAAGAGAAAAAGCGGCTTATTTAACCACCCAAATAATAGCCGATATTAGAAAAGAAGACCCCAATGCTAAAATTATTATTATGGGCGATTTGAATGATGACCCCAATAATAGCAGTTTAAAAAAAGTGTTGAAAGCAAAAGGCAAGAAAAAAGAAGTGAAAAAAGGAGACATTTACAACCCGATGGAAGATATGTTTCGACGTGGTTTTAATACCTTGGGCTATAGGGATAACATTAACTTATTCGATCAGATTTTGATATCTGCTTCGTTGTTGGCTACCGATACCAGTTACGATACTTATAAAATGTATAAAACCAATATTTTTAACCCTCGGTTTATCACCACAAAAAGCGGGCGTTATAAAGGCTACCCTTTTAGAAGTTTTAGCAATGGCCAATTTACGGGTGGGTACAGCGACCATTTTCCGGTATATATGTATTTGATAAAAGAGAAAAAGTAAGGCATAATTTTTGATACTAATTTTCAATGCGAACAACTTTTTTATTTTCAATTTTATTGTTTTTTACACTTGCCATTTATGCCCAAGAGGAGTATTGGGAAAGCTATATTGTTCAAAAGGAAAAAGGGCCAATGGCAATAAGCGTTCACATGAAATATAAATATGCAAGGCCTAATTATAAAAACCTGCTCATTGTAGGTACCCATACCACAAAATGTAACAAAAACGGCTATCCTACCGAACAGGGATTGGAAAAAATGTATACCTTTTCTGATTCTATTGCCAATATTATCGATGGGTTAACCAAAAACAGGCTGGTAGGCATCATTACCTATCAATGTTCTGGGTTTGATATTTTTTATGTAAAGGATACTTTAAACCTCAGAAACGATATCATCTCATTTATAAAAGATAAGTATGCCAATTCTAAAAACTATTTTCAGTTGGAAAGCGATAGAAAATGGAAGTATTATCTAGAGAGTTTATATCCTGAAGACGATTCGGAAGAATTTTTTATCAATCACGAACTTTTGACCTCTTTGGTATATGCCGGCGATAAATTAACGACACCTAGAAAAGTTACCCACTGGTTTTATTTTTACAGAGAGAAACACAGAAAGAAATTTATCGATAAGATTAAAGCCTTAGAATTTACCGTTGACTCTTTAAATTTTAGGAGAAAGCGTGAAAACAAATATGAATTACAGGTTTCTAGAAAAGACAGTATTTACCCGAAGGCCATTTCAAAACTTACTAAAATACTAACTGACTTCGGCAAATTATTACGGGCAGAATACGATGGTTGGAATGCGGAGTTGATAAAGGAAGATTAAAACAACCGTTGAAAAACATCCTCAATCTTAGAAACCAATACTACTTTAATAGCATAATTTTTAGAAACTATTTTATTGAATTTAGAGACAATAATGGTTGCAAAACCCAATTTTTCGGCTTCTAGTATACGTTGGCCAATTCTGTTTACGGGCCGTATTTCGCCCGCCAAGCCTACCTCAGCCGCAAAACAGGTATCTTGTGGTATGGCCGTGTCTTCGTTAGAAGATAATATTGCAGCTACTACGGCTAAATCGATGGCAGGGTCGTCAACGGTAATGCCTCCGGCAATATTTAGAAAAACATCTTTGGCACCGAGCCTGAATCCGGCACGTTTTTCTAATACCGCTAAAATCATGTGCAACCGTTTGATATTATAACCGG
>DRQI01000216.1 GCA_011330545.1 Flavobacteriia bacterium | reverse complement strand
AGATTGTAATTTGAGTAATGCCAAGTTAAACGGCGTATCGTTAAACGAAGTGCAGTTTACAAACTGTAAATTACTAGGACTTAATTTTTCAAATTGTAACGACTTTTTATTTCATGTTAATTTTGATAATTGCCAGTTAAATTTTGCGTCTTTTTATCAATTAAAAATAATAGCAAAAACCTTTAAAGATTGTAGCCTGCTTGAAGTAGATTTTACCCAAACCAATCTTACCCAAACGGTATTTGATAATTGTGATTTAAACCAAGCTATTTTTGAGCAAAGCAACTTGGAAAAAACTGATTTTAGAACTGCAAAATACTTTTCTATAAATCCAGAATTGAATAGAATGTCTAAAGCCAAATTTTCAAAAAATAACTTAGAAGGCTTATTGGGTAAATACGGGTTGGATATTGAGTAACCTTAACTAACCCTTCCAGTGTTTAAAACGCTGGAAGGGTTAAAAAACGTTACCCCTAAAATACCATCTCATAATACCGTTGTATCTCTCTTTGCAATGCCTCCAAACTAAAAGACCTGCTTTTTTGAATATATTGCTTTCCTTCAAAAAATACTAAAACAGTAGGTACAACAAATACCGATAGTTGGGCGGTGAGTTCAGGGGCATGGCTCAGTAACGTTTGGTATAGTGTAAGTTTCGGAAACCGTTCTGCAATCAATTTTTCGAGTTTTGGAGCAACACTTTCACCAACATTACATTGATTATCAGTAATATATAAAACAAAAGCGGTTTCTTTTTCTTTAATGATTTCAAATGCTTCTATTGAGTTTATGATGTTTTGCATTGATATATTTGTTGTTTTGTTATCCCGAAAGAAGAATCCCAAACATTCAGTAAGGAATTTCAATTTTAAGATTCCCTGCCTTGCCGCAGGTTCATTCCGTTCTGACAGAAATGCTAAATTGTACCTGGCCCCTCTCCTTAGGAGAGGGGTTGGGGAGAGGAAAATAGTACTTTCCTTGAAGGATTATGATGAAATATTAAAAGCTGCTTTTACTTTAGCTACATAATCTAATTTCTCCCAAGTAAACAATTCTACCTCTTTTTTTATCGTACCCGAATAAGGACTCTCAAAGGTTTTGGTAATGGTTTGAGGTTCTTTGCCCATGTGCCCGTAAGCAGCGGTTTCTAAGTAAATAGGGTTGCGGAGTTTTAGCCTTTTTTCGATAGCCGCCGGCCGCATGTCAAAAAGTTCGGTAACCTTATTGGCAATTTCGCCATCGGTTAAATGTACTTTTGCCGTACCATACGTATCTACAAAAATAGAGGTGGGTTCTACTACGCCAATAGCATAACTTACTTGTACCAGTACCTCATCAGAAACTCCGGCAGCTACCAAATTTTTGGCAATATGGCGTGCCGCATACGCAGCACTACGGTCTACTTTACTAGGGTCTTTGCCCGAAAAAGCACCACCGCCATGCGCCCCTTTGCCGCCATAGGTATCAACGATAATTTTCCTTCCGGTTAAACCCGTATCGCCATGAGGGCCGCCAATAACAAATTTACCCGTCGGGTTGATATGATAAGCAATATCATCATTAAACAAGGCCTGTATTGTCGGAGGAAGCTGTGCTTTTACCCTGGGAATCAATATGTTGACAATATCATTTTTTATCTGTGCCAACATTTTTTCATCATCGGTATCAAAATCATCATGCTGGGTAGAAACCACAATGGCATCAATGCGTTGCGGAACATTGTCATCACTATATTCAATTGTAACTTGGCTTTTTGCGTCAGGGCGCAAATAGGTTATTTCACTATTTTCTCTGCGCAGTTCTGCCAATACCTGTAAAATTTTATGCGAAATATCTAATGCCAAGGGCATAAAATTATCAGTTTCATTGGTGGCGTATCCAAACATCATTCCTTGGTCGCCGGCACCTTGTTCTTCTTTGGTTTCCCTTTCTACGCCTTGATTGATATCTTGCGATTGTTCGTGTAGTAAAGAAATCACTCCGCAAGAATCTCCCGAAAACTGATAGGCGCCTTTAGTATAGCCGATATCGTTTACTACTTTTCTTGCAATTTCCTGTACGTCTAAATAGGTTTTGCTCTTCACCTCTCCGGCCAAAATTACTTGCCCCGTAGTTACCATAGTTTCACAAGCAACTTTCGATTCAGGGTCAAAAGCTAAAAAATTGTCTAGCAGCGCATCGCTAATTTGATCTGCTACCTTATCCGGATGTCCCTCAGAAACACTTTCTGAAGTAAATAAATATGCCATAATTGTCGTTTAAATTGTATTAAAAAGACTGCAAGTGCCAAAAGAGTAGTAGTACTGCTTTAGCATTTTTAACACTGAAATCGTTTCAGGGCTTCGAGGTTGCAATCAGTTCAAATCTCTCCTCTTTGATTATGCAACAAAGATAAAGAAAACCTAGAATACAAAAACCACAAAAACAGGATAATTTGTTTAAAATTGAAACTTTTTTTCAGTTCTTAAATTTTTTTGTGTAGGTTTGTACCCAACAAAAGACAAAATGAACAATAGTATTTACAATATGTGTATGATGTGTAGCAGAAATGTTGCAGGGTACACTATTGCATGATACTAAAATAAATAAAGCAATACAGCGCTCCTGCACAATGAATGTGTAGGATTTTTTTTTGGAATAAATTCAAAAATAATGAAATTAAAAACCACAATTAGTATGGCAATGACTAAAAACATGCAAATGATGTGTTGTACCATGCTGCGATATTGCCAAACTTAGATTTTAAAGAAATAAAATAAATAGAAGTCCCTTTGGTAATATCAAAACACCAAAGGGACTTCTGCTTTCTACAAATACCACTAAAAATTTAACAAAATGAGTACACAAAAATTTGCAACACAAGCCTTACATGCAGGTCACGATGTTACACAAAACGGAGGAACACGGGCAGTGCCAATTTACCAATCTACCGCCTATGTATTTAATAATTCTGACCATGCGGCAAACCTGTTTTCATTGGTAGAACCCGGTAATATTTATACGCGAATAAACAACCCTACCAATGCCATTTTAGAAGAGCGATTGGCAGCCTTAGAAGGAGGCATTGCCGCCGTAGTTACAGCATCAGGTACGGCAGCAATCAGTACTGCCTTATTAACACTTTTAAAAGCAGGCGACCATATTGTAGCTTCTAACAGTTTGTATGGAGGTACCTATAATTTACTCAATGTAACGTTACCGAGATTGGGTATTACCACCACTTTTGTTGACCCCGGGCAGCCCGAAAATTTCGGAAAAGCCGTACAAGAAAATACAAGGGTTATTTTTATAGAATCATTAGGAAATCCGAAATTAGACATTTTAGATATAGCGGCCATTGCTGCCGAAGCGAAGTCGAATAAGATACCCTTGATAGTTGATAATACGGTAGCTACTCCGGCATTGTTAAATCCGATTCGGCATGGGGCAAATATTGTCATTCATTCGTTGACCAAATATATCAATGGCAATGGTACGGCTTTAGGAGGTGCCATTATCGATGCGGGAACCTTCGATTGGTCTAACGGAAAATTCCCCGAATTTACAGAACCGTCACCCGGCTATCACGGATTGGTCTATCACGATACCTTAGCCGAAGCGGCTTTTATTGCAAAAGTACGTATAGAAGGCCTTCGCGATTTTGGTGCGGCATTGAGTCCGTTCAATTCCTTTCAGATTTTGCAAGGCTTAGAAACATTGGCAATCAGAATTCAAAAACATAGCCAAAATGCCTTAGAACTGGCAAAATGGCTACAAGT
>DRQI01000215.1 GCA_011330545.1 Flavobacteriia bacterium | reverse complement strand
TACAATGGGTTTTGTTTGCGAATTGTCAGATGAAACTTCAAAATATTGGTAGTCTCTACCTTTAAATTTTCCTCTTTTAATTTTAATTGGTACTGATGCTTCTTTAAATGTTTCCAAAATTTTCTCATTTGGTACTCTGAAGGTCATCATACAATTTTGGAATAAAAACAATCCTAAAAAAAGGCTTAGCACAATGAATAAATGTTTCTTTCTAATCATACCGTTATAAAACTTTTAACCAACGAACCGGGCTCTATTCTAAAATGTTTTCTTCATTAATTTTCCGAACATCTTCGTATTCATTTTTCTGCTCATAATTCTTTTTGACATCCAATTCAGCATATTATTCATAAAACCGGGGGTTACCAATACTTTTTTACCTAAGGCATCTATGGCGGTTTTGGCAACAACATCGGGTTTCATCAATTTCATAGGCATTCCTGAAAAATCGTTATCGGCAGTCATTTCGGTTTCTGTCAATCCCGGATTTAGCGTAAGTACATCAATATTATGAGGTTTGAGTTCGTAGGCCAATCCTTCTCCTTTTACAATTTCATGGGCTTTGGTACCGGCATAAGTGGTAGCATAAGGTGTACCCATAAAGCCTAACATAGATGCGGTGAAGATAAGTCCGCCTTTTTTTCGCTCCACCATTTTAGGTACAAAATGGTGTGTTAGTATTGCGGGAACTTTGATATTCAAATCAATCATTTGTAGGTCTTTTTCGAGAGGGCAATCAAGGTAATTGCCAATGTACATAACACCGGCATTATTGACCAACAATCCTATTTCGAGATTGTCTGTTACCGCTCTAATGGTTTCTAAAAAATTATCGGATAACAAATCAACTCCAATAGTATGTATTTCAACCTTATTATCAGTTTGTATTTCTCGCTTTAAGGTTTCTAATTTTTCTTTTCTTCTGGCAACCAACACCAGGTTTAATCCCTTTTGAGCCAATTGTTTTGCAAATTCTTTTCCGATTCCCGAAGAAGCTCCGGTAATGAGGGCATACGGCCCGTATTTGTCTTTATAATTCATAAGTACAGTTTTTATTATTGTTATTAATTTTTTATTATTTTTAGTTGTATATACAACCTATTGATTAAAAATTTACTTTGTCAATTTATTCAATACTAAATTTAATGCTTGTTCTCCATCATTGCCTAATATTGCCAAGGCTTCATCGGTAGCAGCGTGCCAATCGGGAATTATCTTTTCGGTATAGGCAGCACCTTTATCGGTAATTTCTACAATTGGACGGTTTGCCGGGCCATTCTTTACGATGTGCCCTTTGTCTATTAACCTTTTTAAGTCGCGCGTGATGGTAGATTTCTCTAATTTTAACATTTTTCCTACTTCTGATTGTGGCACCGAAACCATTTTGCCGATTACCATTAGCAAACTCAGTTGGCTCATGGTAACCTTGTGCTTTTTTAAGTGCTTTCTATAAATAACGTTTACCGATCTAATAGACAGCGCCAGTTTTGATGCGGTACAAATCCACGGGTCTGTATTTTCTAATAACGGGTATGCTTTTTTTAAAGCCATGGTGCAAATATAACTCAATTGAGTTGTATATGCAACCTTGTTTTTTAAAAACTTTCGCCATTTAAAATGTTATTCTATAAAAAACCATTGGTTGAAATCCTAATTGAAACTGTGTATCAACTTCTTGTGTTTTTTTATTATAGGCTTCTCTAAATATATTTTTTTGATTAAAAAGATTTTGCAATTCCAGCGACCATTCTTGGGTGAATTTTTTATGATTCCTTTGATAGGTTATTTTGAGGTCGGCTCGCGAATAGTCTTTATACCTTTTTTCATAAAGATTATCTTTATATACTTCTTCTCCTGCCAATATACTCGCTTCTAAATCTATAGGTTTTATTCTGTTGCCTCCCGAAAAATTCCATTTTCCATTTATGTTGAGTAATTGATTGCCATTTTTATTGAGGTTTATCTCTACCCCAGCCAGCATGTTTAAGGTATAGTTTTGATTGAATGCCGTATTTCTCTCTATACCGTCACTTCCTTTGTATTTTGAATCAAACAACGAGCCTGTAATCAAAAAATAGTAATTTTTACTAAAAAATTTCTCTAAGGTAACATCAATTCCATAGTTTTTTCCGGTGCCGCTGCTCACCAAACTATCGGTATCTGACAATACAAAATCTGCCCCTTCATTGAGTTGTGAGTAATTCGTAGGTTTTTGTTCAACTGCAATGTTGTACAGATGTTGGTAATAGGTTTCAATTTTCATTCGAAGATTGGTGGTAAAATTATGGTCATAACCTACTATAAAATGTGCACTTTTTTGAAAGCCTAAATTTTTATTGGTATGCGTAATTTCACCTGTTAGCCTATTTTGGGTTTCTGTAAAATACATGGCCAGTGGCAGAATTTGGCTATGGAGCCCGGTTCCGAAATTGAGAGCGCTGCGTTTCGAAAATTTCCATTGCAAGCCTATTCTGGGTTCTGATACACTACTATTATTTAATGCAAATAGCATGTAGTTCATTCCTGTATTTACCGTCAATTTACGAGAAAATTTATGCTGCCATTGCGCATAAAATTGGAATAAAAATTCGGTGCCTTTACTATTTCTTAGGGTTCTAAACGCATTATTTTCAAAAATAC
>DRQI01000214.1 GCA_011330545.1 Flavobacteriia bacterium | reverse complement strand
GGGCTTTGACATCTTTTTTGTCGACATTCCCGAACTCTTATATAAAGAATATGTTTATTCGCCTGATGATACCGAACGGTTTTTAGCCTTTCAAATTGCTGTGTTAGATTGGATGTTAACCTTGAAGCAACCTCCTGATACCGTACATTGCCATGACCATCATACCGCATTGGTGCCATTCATGTTACAAGAAAGTTATAAGTATAAACCGTTGCATGGCATTCCTACTATATTGACCATCCACAACGCACAGTATCAAGGTTGGTTTTCGTATGATAAACTGGCATTGATCCCTAATTTCGATTTAAAAAATATAGGCTTATTAGATTGGAACCATATCATAAACCCGTTGGCAGCAGGTATTAAATGTGCATGGCGGGTAACTACGGTTTCGCCGAGTTACCTCGAAGAGTTAAAAATAAAAGCCAATGGCTTAGAAAGCCTGTTACGCCATGAAAGTGCCAAATGTATAGGTATTTTAAACGGAATTGACACAAACGTTTGGAATCCGGAAACCGATACCTTTATCCGTAAAAATTATACACAGAGAACAATCGTTTCCGGAAAAAAAGCCAATAAAAAATGGCTGTGTAAAGAATTTAATGTAGATGTTGATCAACCCTTATTGGTGTTTATCGGTAGGTTGGTTGAAGAAAAAGGGGCTCATCTATTCTCTGAAATATTTGATAGCGCATTGCGCAATTTACCCATATCGATACTGTTATTAGGTTCGGGTAATAAACCAATTGAGCATAACTTACAGAAGTTAAAAGAAGAATATAAAGGTACGTATAATGCCTATATAGGCTATGACGAAAAACTAGCGCACCTCATGTATGCCGGTGCCGATTTTTTGTTGATGCCTTCTTTGGTAGAGCCTTGCGGGCTAAACCAACTGTATGCTTTGCGCTACGGAACCATTCCTGTGGTAAGTAATGTTGGCGGCTTAAAAGATACCGTTGTAGATATTTCTAACCATGGTTTTGGCATCGTACACCGGCAAACTACCGTAAAAGAAGTCTATGGCGCTATTGGTAGGGCTGGTGAATTATATAAAAACCAAAAAGAATTTAGAGCGATTCGAAAATCAATCATGCAATTAGACCATTCTTGGGATGCGTCGGCAAAAGAATACATAACGTTATACCATACATTAATTAGTTAAATTATGAGCAGTAAAGTATTATCTATTATTTTAGGGGGCGGGCAGGGTTCAAGGTTATATCCTCTAACCGAAAAAAGGTCAAAACCGGCAGTGCCTATTGCAGGTAAATATAGGTTGGTAGACATTCCTATTTCAAACTGTATCAATTCGGGGTTGAAACGCATGTATGTATTGACACAATTTAATTCGGCCTCCCTAAACCGGCATATCAAAAACACCTATCACTTTAGTTTTTTCAGCTATGCATTTGTCGATGTGTTGGCAGCAGAGCAAACCCCCGGCAATCAAACATGGTTTCAAGGTACGGCAGATGCGGTACGCCAAAGCATGCACCACTTTTTAAGGCACGATTTTGAATATGCCCTCATTTTATCAGGTGACCAACTCTATCAAATGGATTTTAACCAAATGATACAAGAACACGTTAGCAACAAAGCTGATATTTCTATTGCAACCATTCCGGTAAACGCAAAAGAAGCCACCTCATTCGGTATTTTAAAATCAGATGAAAATAATATCATTACATCATTTGTCGAAAAACCCGAAGCCAAATTATTACCCGATTGGGCCTCAGAAGTAAGTGAAGAAATGAAAGCCGAAGGTAGAAATTACTTGGCCTCTATGGGGATATATATCTTTAACAGGGACTTGTTGGTTGCCTTGATGGACAATCCCGATACGGTAGATTTTGGAAAAGAAATCATTCCGCAATCAATTGACAATAAAAAAGTATTGAGTTATCAATTTGAAGGGTATTGGACAGATATCGGTAATATCGATTCGTTTTTCGAAGCCAATTTAGGCTTAACCGATGAAATTCCCAAATTTAATCTCTATGACAGAGATAAAAGAGTATATACCCGGGCTAGAATTTTACCCACCTCAAAAGTGTCGGGTACCGTATTGGAAAAAACCGTTATCGCCGAAGGATGTATCATTCACGCTGCTAAAATTGAGCGCTCGGTAATCGGTATCCGTTCAAGAATAGGCAATGAATCAACGGTTATCAATACCTATATGATGGGTAGTGATTACTACGAATCGTTAGAAGAAATAGAAGAAAACGACATTGAGATTTTAATGGGAATTGGCGAACGCTGCTTTATAAAAAATACCATTATCGATAAAAATTGCCGTATTGGCGACGATGTTCGAATCAACGGTGGGCCGCATTTAAAAGATAAAGAAACAGACACCTATTCAATTAAAGACGGAATAGTAGTGCTAAAAAAAATGGCGGTAATTCCTAATGGATTTGTAATTTGATATATGGAAAATACAATGGCATACAGCCTGTTTACCGATTTTGACATCAACCTGTTTAAAAGCGGAAAACACTATCGGCTATACCGTAAATTCGGTTCACACCTCGCCACCGTTAACGGGATAAAAGGGGCTTATTTTGCGGTTTGGGCGCCAAGTGCCAAACAAGTTTCGGTAATTGGCGATTTTAACCAATGGCAAGACGGCAAACACCAATTAAATGTTAGATGGGATTCTTCAGGTATTTGGGAAGGCTTTATACCTCATGTTGACAAAGGCCATTTGTACAAATATAAGATACATGCTACCCATGATAATTATATTTCAGAAAAAGCAGACCCTTATGCCAGGCGATGTGAACACCCGCCAAAAACGGCTTCAGTAGTGTGGGAAGATACCTATCAATGGAAAGATGCTTTATGGTTACAACACCGTAAAAAGTACAATGCCTTAGAGGCTCCGTTTTCGGTATACGAAATGCACGTAGGCTCTTGGAAAAAGAAAGTAGAAGAAAACCGGTCACTATCCTATTTTGAATTGGCAGATGAATTGGTAAGCTACCTTACGCAAATGAATTTTACCCATGTTGAGTTTATGCCCATTATGGAATATCCGTATGAGCCCTCTTGGGGATATCAGGTTACCGGATACTACGCGCCGACCTCACGCTTTGGGTATCCCGAAGAATTCAAATATCTTATCGATAAATTACATCAACACAATATAGGCGTTATTTTAGATTGGGTACCTTCTCATTTTCCTGAAGATGCACATGGCCTTGGCTATTTTGACGGGTCGCACTTGTACGAACACCCCGATAGGCATAAAGGATACCATAAAGATTGGACCAGCCTTATTTTTAATTACGAACGCAATGAAGTCCGCTCTTTTTTAATAAGCAATGCCCTCTTTTGGTTAGAGCAATACCATGCAGACGGATTGCGTGTAGATGCCGTGGCTTCTATGCTCTATCTCGATTATTCGCGCGAAGAAGGCGAATGGCAACCCAATGAATTTGGCGGTAATGAAAACCTCGCTGCCATTTCATTTTTAAAAGAATTAAATACCGAAGTATACGCTTCTTTTCCCGATGTACAGACCATTGCCGAAGAATCGACAGCTTTTTCGGGAGTGACCAAACCTGTTCATTTAGGCGGATTAGGATTTGGCATGAAATGGATGATGGGTTGGATGCACGATACCTTAGCATATTTTAAAAAAGACACCATCTATAGAAAATACCATCAAAACGATATTACTTTTAGTTTAACCTATGCTTTTACAGAAAATTTTATGCTGCCGTTTTCACATGACGAAGTGGTACATGGCAAGAATTCTATATTGGGAAGAATGCCCGGCGATGAATGGCAGCGTTTTGCCAACCTACGGTTACTTTACGGATATATGTTTACCCATCCCGGTACCAAACTCAATTTTATGGGTGGTGAATTTGGGCAATACAACGAATG
>DRQI01000213.1 GCA_011330545.1 Flavobacteriia bacterium | reverse complement strand
ATTTACAAGAGTATATTGTAGTAAGCGATACCGATTATTTTACACCTGAAATAGTACCCGCCTCACGAATTGCCAATCAGAACTTACACAGCCTCAGAGACATTGATTATATTATCGTCACACAGGATTATCTGATGAGTGAAGCCGAACGGTTGGCAGAATACCATAGAAAAAATTCAGGACTCACTGTTCGAGTGGTTGATTTGCAAAAAATTTACAATGAGTTTAGTTCGGGCTCGCCCGACTTAACCGGTATCCGCGATTTTGTCCGCCATTTTTATAACAATGCTACCTCTGATGATACAAAGATTAAATATGTTTGTTTATTTGGCGATGCCTCATTCGATTTTAAGGATAGAATTCGTGGCAATAATAATATTGTGCCGGCATTTCAGTCATATCAAAGTTTTGACTTAGCCAATTCGTATGTAACAGACGATTATTACGGAATGATGGATGACAATGAAGGTACGTTGGCAGCAAGTGACAAACAAGATGTTGCTACAGGAAGATTCGTGGTAACTACTTTAGAAGAAGCAAAAGCCGCTGTAGATAAAACCTTGCATTATTACGCTACTACTTCTTTTGGCGATTGGCGTAATAATATTGCCGTTGTTGCCGACGACCCTGATGTTGCCAGTGAATTTGTACTGCAAGCTACTGTTGAAAGGATTGCCGATACCATTACCAGCAGAAGGCCCATTTTTAACTTGAGTAAAATTTATTCGGATGCTTTTGTTCAAGAAACTTCTGCCGGGGGCGAACGGTATCCTGATGTTAACGAAGCTATTAACAATGCTATTGAAACGGGTACGTTGGTAATGGATTATTTCGGCCATGGTGGCGAAGACGGATGGGCAGGCGAACGTATTTTGGAAGTTCCACAAATTCAAGATTGGAACAATCCCAATACCTTGCCATTAATGGTGGTTGTAACTTGCGAATTCTCACGATTCGACAATCCGCTAAGGCCTACCGCCGGCGAATTTGTTTTTCTAAATCCCAATGGCGGCACAACGAGTATGGTAACTACTACGCGTCAAATTTTTATCAGTGTAGGACAACGTTTTAATGAAATTTTAGTAAAAAAATTATTTGGCTTCGGAGGCGAAGATTATACCATAGCCCAAGCGATGATGCAGATGAAAAATGACCCGGCGGCTACGAGCGAGCAACGTCTGTTTGTATTTTATTTAGGTGACCCTGCCATGAAATTAGCACAGGCAAAACCCAATATTAAACTCACTAAAATGAACGGGGTTGATGTTACGCAAGCTATTGATACACTCAAAGCCCTCTCAAAAGTAACCTTAGAAGGTGTTGTTACCGATGCTTCAAATACTGTTCTTACCGATTTTAATGGCGAGTTATCGACTACTATTTTTGACAAGTCTGTAGACAGGACTACGTTAGACAATGATAATTTCGGAAACAGGCTCGTTTTCGATGCTGTAGAAAGTAAAATTTTTAGAGGGCGTGCATCGGTCACCAATGGAGCTTTCAGTTTTGAATTTATCGTGCCCAAAGATATCAGGATTGCTTTCGGAAAAGCAAAAATAAGCATGTATGCAGATGACAAAAAAATTGATAAGGCCGGCGTAAACCAAGAGATTGTCATTGGAGGCATTGATGAAAATGCCCCCGAAGATACTGTTGGGCCTACCATCCAACTATTTATGGATGACGAGTCATTTGTAGATGGTGGCAATACTAGCGAATCGCCACATTTTATAGCCATCTTAGAAGATGCATCGGGCATTAATACTTCCATCACTGCGGTAGACCATGATATTATAGCGGTTTTAGATGGTAATCAGGCCAATCCTTTTATCTTAAATGATTTCTACCAAACAGAATTAGACGATTTTACCAAAGGAAAGGTACGGTTTCCATTCCGTAATTTAAAACCCGGCCCGCATACTATCAATTTTAAATGTTGGGATACATACAATAATCCGTCAGAAAGTACGTTAAATTTTGTTGTAGTAGATGATAGAGACTTGGTATTGAGCAATGTATTGAACTATCCGAATCCATTCATAAATTACACAGAGTTTTGGTTTAACCATAACAAGCCGAATGAGCCCTTAGAAGTTCAGGTTCAGATATTTACAGTTTCAGGAAAATTGATAAAAACAATCAATCAACTGGTGCAATCCGAGAACCTGTCACGCTCTATTTCTTGGAATGGTTTGGATGACTTTGGTAATAAAATTGGAAAGGGCGTTTACATATACAAATTAAATGTAAAGTCTACCATCTCTAATACAAAAGCTGTAAAATTTGAAAAATTGGTTATTTTACAGTAAAAGCAAAACAATCTAATTCAAAACTACAAATGAACAAATCCCTTTTTATTTTGTCTATGCTGCTGATAGGCATGCATATTACCCAAGCTCAAGATGAACCGAATCCTATTACTACGGCGGCACCTTTTTTAATGATTGCCCCTGATGCCCGGTCGGGCGGTATGGGAGATATCGGCGTGGCCACTTCACCGGATGCTAATTCGCAACATTTTAATCCGGCAAAATATGCCTTTGGCGAATCTCAATATACCATAGGCGTCAATTATACACCCTGGCTTAGAAATTTAACCAATGACGTATTTGTGAGTAGTGTAACTTTTGCAAATAGAATTGACGAAGGCAGCGCCTGGGGTGCCAGTTTTAAATTCTTTTCACTGGGTACTATTGAGTTGACAGACCAGGCAGGAAACCCTATTGGTTCTGAAAATCCCAATGAATTATCTGTAGATGCTTCTTACGCCCTAAAATTAAGCGAATCGTTTTCACTGGGTGTTGGGGTTCGATACATTCGCTCTGATTTTGCCTTAAGGGTTGAAAATTCTAATTTGAAAACGGTCAATACATTCGCCGTTGACGTAGCAGGATATTACCAATCTGACGAAAAAAATTACGGAGATTTTAATGGTAGGTGGCGCGGTGGCTTTAACATCTCTAATATAGGCCCAAAGGTAAGCCTTACCGACGGCGGCAGAGAGAGTTTTATACCTACCAATTTACGTTTAGGTGCCGGTTTTGATTTTATTTTAGACGATTTAAATACCATTACTGCCAACTTAGAACTCAATAAATTATTGGTACCAACCCCTCCGATAAGAGATAATCAAACCGGAGAAATTATCGATGGCCAAGATGACAATGTAGGTTTTATAGGCGGTATCTTTCAATCGTTTGGCGATGCCCCCGGTGGTTTTAGTGAAGAACTCAAAGAGTTTACATGGGCTTTAGGAGCCGAATATCAGTATGACCAAACATTTGCTTTCAGGGCCGGTTATTTTAATGAAAGTGATTTAAAAGGTGCCCGTAAGTTTTTTACATTGGGAGCCGGTTTTAAATTTAGAAGTACCAAATTAGATATGTCATACCTTATCAATTCAACAGATATAAATAACCCCTTAGAAAACACATTGCGATTTTCGCTTACTTTTGACTTTGGCGATATTTTTGAAACTTTTTAATCTTTTAGGCAGCTAGATTCAATAAATAATTTCTATACAGAAACAATCATTTTTGTACATTAGCATAAAATGATTGTTTTTTTACTGTATCGATAGCAAGTTAACATTAGAAATTAAAATAACCCAATGCAAAAATTACAGCTTACCACTCAATATATCCTTTATGAGAATAAGGCTGAACTAGACGGTACATCTCAAGAACTGATGAACACTGCCATAGAGGCACGAAAAAAAGCCTATGCCCCTTATTCAAATTTTAGTGTAGGAGCTGCCATTTTACTCGATAACGGTAAGATTGTAACCGGCAACAATCAAGAAAATGCGGCTTACCCTTCGGGCTTGTGTGCCGAGCGAGTTGCTATCTACAGCGCAGGTGCGTTATACCCCAACAATACTATTCAAAAAATTGCTATCTCTGCGAGTTCATCACATAAAGAAGTGGTTAAACCCGTAGCTCCCTGTGGGGCTTGCAGGCAGGCCATTGCCGAATATGAAATGAAACAAACTACTCCCATTGAAATCTTTTTTATGGGAGAAACAGGTGAAGTTATTAAAGTAAATTCCCTAAAAGATATCTTACCTTTGGCTTTTGATAAATCGTTTTTGTAGCCAATTCTTTTCCATTTACGTTACCATTCTAAATTTATCACAAACAAAAAAACACATGTTAAGAGACAT
>DRQI01000212.1 GCA_011330545.1 Flavobacteriia bacterium | reverse complement strand
GTCAGCGGTAATCAAGTTTATATGTTTTAGTTTTTTAAATCGTTTTAAAAAACATTGTTCCGGAGCCATATGCAATACTTTCTTAGGCTTAGAGGCGTCAAAAAAGTCGGTTTCATTTTGTAGGAATAACCATAATAACCTATGGCGCTCTAATGATAAAGTACTGGGAGAAAGCACATTGGGGCGTTGCGTACCGTAGCCATAAGGTAAAAATTTACGGAAACTTCTGCGGTCTATAGGGTCGGTATAGTTGGTTCCCTTTAAGTAAAAAGCTAAAACCGGCCTTGCCCAATAACTCATTTTGATTAGAATAGGCCGAGGGACAGTATTTAGTATGTATTTAAAGAGAGACACTATCGTTTAATTATATTTTATTGAGATTTTTTTAAAAAAATATTAAAAATGAGAGCTATTCCGCTGATGCTTATACCGATGTAAAAAATATGATTTCCGGTGAGCCCCCATAAGCTATAATGTAAAATTTTAAAGAACCCTCCCATAATGCCTATAAAAATGCCTATGGCAAGTGCTATATTTGAAAGTATTATCTTCATAAAACGTACCCTTACACAATTTTTTATTTATAATCTTCTCGAACGGGGCAAAAAATATCGGTTACCTTGCAATGAGTCAGTGCTTTTCCACTGTGTTTTACATTGGACGCAATAACGGCTACCATTCCGGGTTTAAAAACAGTAGTCTTGCCGTTGATAGTGAGTTCGAGTTCACCTTCGGTAACCTGCGTTACTTGTTCGTGTACGTGGGCGTGTTCCGGCAATTCGGCACCGGCTTTTATGGTGACATAAGCAATGGTAAAATTGTCTGTATGAATAAACCGGGCAGTGAAACCACTAACAATTTCTTTGGGTTTTATAGTGTTGATGAGTTGGTACATTATTTTACAAATTCTTTTTGGCGAAATTCATTTTCTTCATCACTTTCAATTCCCAATGCCTCATATACATAAGTAAAAGTAGAAAGTAATTCGGGTTTGCCGTTTACAATAGCCACATCATGTTCAAAATGGGCAGAAGGTTTTCCGTCGGCAGTTAAGATAGTCCATCCGTCTTTTAACTGTTTAATTCTATGAGTTCCTAAATTAATCATGGGCTCAATGGCAACTACCATGCCTTCTTTAAATTTTTTGCCCCTGCCGCGCCTTCCGTAATTAGGCATTTCGGGGTCTTCATGCATTTTCTTGCCAAGGCCATGGCCTACCAATTCACGTACCACGCCATATCCAAAACTTTCGCAATATCGCTGAATGGCATAACCAACATCGCCTACCCTGTTACCCGCTTTAAATTCTCTGATGCCCACATACAAACTCTCTTTGGTAACTTTTAATAATTTTTTAGTGGCCTCATCAACTTCTCCTACTTCAAAAGTATAGGCATGGTCTCCGTAAAAATCATTTTTTAAAGCTCCGCAGTCAATAGAGATGATATCGCCGTTTTCTAAAGGCGTGTTATTAGGAATGCCGTGAACAACCTGAGTATTCGGGCTCATACACAGCGTATTCGGAAAATCGTATAACCCTAAAAATCCGGGCTCTGCACCGTGGTCGCGAATAAATTCTTCAGCCAATTTGTCTAAATACAAAGTAGTGACCCCGGGTTTAACTTCTTTAGCCAATATCCCTAATGTTTTTGAAACAATCAATGCACTCTCTCGCATTAATTCTATTTCTTCGGCAGATTTTAGTTTAATCATAAGTCAATGTAAAGTGCAAAGATAATTTAAAAAAAAGAATGAGAATGTAACATTGTAAAATATGATTTTTGACATGATTTACGAAACTTATAATAGTTATTTTTGTAGGGTATTAAATAAGCAAGTTATGTACAAAGCAATATCTGCGCAAGATGCTGTAAAAGTTATTAAAAATAATGATAGGGTTTATATCCATGCAGCGGCAGCAGCACCGCAAGCATTGATAAATGCCATGACCGAACGCCATGAAGAATTAAAAAATGTTGAAGTCTGCCATTTGCATATAGAAGGCGAAACACCGTATGCAAACCCTGAGTTGAAAGATAGTTTTCATGTAAATTCTTTTTTTATCGGAAAGAATGTCAGGCATACTTTAGAAGCCGGCAATGGTTCATATACTCCGGTATTTTTAAGTGAATTGCCTTTGTTATTTAAAAAAAATATACTGCCTATTGACGTGGCATTGATTCAGGTTTCGCCACCCGATAAGCACGGTTACTGTTCGTTAGGAGTTTCTGTAGAAGCCACGTTGGCGGCTATCGAAAATGCAAAACACGTAATTGCCCAAGTAAATCCCAATATGCCGAGAACGCATGGAGAAGGTATTATCCATATTTCTGAATTGGATGTTTTTGTAGAGATAGAAGAAGCAATACATGAAATGTATATTCCTGAGCCTTCAGAAGTTGAAGGCAAAATAGGAAGTTATATAGCCGAGTTGATTGAAGATGGCAGTACCTTACAAATGGGTATCGGGGTGGTGCCAAACGCTGTTTTAATGCGTTTGATGAACCATAAAAATTTAGGAATCCATACCGAAATGCTTTCTGATGGGGTTATTGATTTGATTCTAAAAGATGTTATCAATTCTAATAATAAAGGTATTAACGAAGGAAGGGCTTTGGCAACCTTTTTAATGGGTACAAAACGCCTTTATGAGTATGTTGATGACAATCCGTTTATAGAGATGAGAGGTGCTGATTATGTCAATGATGTAGTGAATATTCGAAAAAATGCTAAAATGGTAGCAATCAATTCTGCCATAGAAGTAGATTTAACGGGCCAAGTATGTGCAGACTCTATCGGGTCGGCAATTTACTCGGGCGTAGGCGGGCAAATGGATTTTATTAGAGGCGCTTCTTTAAGCGAAGGTGGCAAAGCAATTATCGCATTGCCTTCCACCACAAAAAAAGGAGTAAACAGGATAGTACCCTTTTTAAAACAAGGGGCAGGTGTAGTTACCACAAGGG
>DRQI01000211.1 GCA_011330545.1 Flavobacteriia bacterium | reverse complement strand
TGGAGATACATTACGGATAGCCACAAAAAAAATACCTTGCTTGGTGGTGACCAGCAAATCTTCAAGTTCGGTAGTATGTTCAATTATTACCGATTGTGAAGCCTCAAAAAACGATGAAGTTTTTTACAACTACACGCCCAAAAAAGAAATGGTTCAAACAACTACTACTAAGGAGGTTTTAAAAGATACTATTCTTACCGCTATCATCAAAAAACCTAAAAAAGAAGTGAGTATAAAAAACAGGCCCGAAATCAAAGGAAGGCTTTCGGTAGCCGATTACAGTACTTTTTCGAGTATTCGGGATGACCGCCACCGGTTGGTATCGCGTTTTTCTCTTTATGCCAACCACATCAGTAACTTACCCTTATCATTTGATACGTATGCCACCTACCGCCAAGATTTGAGTTCAAAAAATACAACTAGTTTTGATAAAAACGGAATTTTGAATATTTATAACCTAGCCGTTCAATACGATATTGTGCCTACACTTACCGTTGTAGCAGGGAGGAAAATAAATCAGAAAATGTCATCCATCGGAGCCATTGACGGCCTACAGGTTGAAAAATCTTTCGGCACCAACTATGTGGGTGTTATCGGTGGGTTTCGACCTGATTTTTTTGATTACGGATTTAACTCAGACCTCTTTGAATACGGTGTCTATCTAGGAAAAAAAACAAATTTTAAAAATTTCTATTCTCAAACAACAGCAGGATTTATCGAACAAAGAAACAACAATGCCATTGACAGGCGGTATGCTTACTTTCAGCATTCGAGTACTATTTTTAAAAAACTATCGCTGTTTTCATCGCTTGAATTGGATTTATATGACAAAATAAATAATGTTGTTGGCAACCGCTTACGATTGACCAATTTATATACTTCTTTAAGATACCGGTTTAGCCGTCAACTCAATGTATCGTTATCATACGATGCCAGAAAGAGAATTGTATATTACGAAACGTTTCAAACCGAAGTAGAACGGTTGTTAAACGATGATATTACGCGCCAAGGTATTCGGGCACGAATTAATATTAGGCCATTTGATTTTATCAATACGGGGTTTAGTTATAGCAAACGATTTCAAAGTGACAATCAAAATAAATCGGATAATATTTATGTGTATTTCGGTATTACAAAACTTCCCGGTATCGGTGGCAGGCTTTCGCTTAATTATAATATCAACTCCTCTAATTATTTAGAGAGTAATATTGTATCTTTAAGGCATTCGAGAACGTTTATGAGAAACCGGTTGAATGCCGATTTTTATTATAGGTTTGTCAATTATTCGTATTTAAACAGTAATAATGCATTGCCTAATGACAAAATAACACAAAATTACTTCGGTACCAACCTCTCATTTAATATAACCAAAAAATTAACGTTAAGTGTATCAGGAGAGCTTTCAACAAGTTCAACTGAAAATAATTATCGGTTTTATACCCGATTGATAAAACGATTTTACAGTAAAAAAAGAAAAAAATAAATTATGATGTCAACAGTTAAACGTATCGCACTCGGTGCCATTATCATCAGTACAATCTATGCTTGTAACAAAGGCCCTAAAGTACTCACTCCGGTTACCAAATCACAATCACCCGAAAAAATGTCATCAATGCCTTCGGGTAAACCTTCAGCCCCTACTTCTTTTAGCGAAGGGCTGCACACGGTAGTGGTAAAAGAAATTTTACCGGCTTCAAGATATGTATATCTCTATGTACAAGAAGGCAATGATAAATTTTGGATTGCCACACGCAAACAAGAAGTGACTATTGGTGAAACGTATTATTATAAAGGCGGACTCTTAAAAACCAATTTTGAAAGCAAAGAACATCAAAAAATGTTCGATAAAATTTATTTGGTCACCAATTTAGTGGGTAAAAACCATGCTTTAAATGCCACTTCCGGGAAGCCTGCTCCTACAAAAATGAAATCGAAAGGTTCTACAACTTTTGCCGTAAACCCGAAAAGAAAAATAGAAAAAACCGGGTCTGTAACCATTGCCCAATTGGTTAAAAATGCCAAAAAATACGAAGGAAAAACCATTCAGGTAAGTGGCGAGTGTGTAAAGATAAACCCAAATATTATGGGTAAAAATTGGATACACCTAAAGGATGGCAGTAATGATGGGTACGACTTGGTTGTTACTTCTAAGGCATTTGTTAAAGAAGGCAGTGTGGTTACAATGAAAGCCACTGTTGCCTTGAATAAAGATTTTGGTGCCGGTTATAAATACGGCCTTATTTTAGAGGAAGGCACCCTTGTAAAATAATGGCCGATTTTGTGGAATCAACAAATTTCAAAAGCGAAATACACAAACACGTATAAAACTCCTTCAGATTAGAAAATCCCTTCAAGGAGAAAGAAATTTATAAATAAAAATTACAAATCTGAGCTATGGTAGTTTTTGAGGTGTTAAATGCATGGATGATAGACCCGCCTTTTTTTCCTGCCAGTAAATCGCCGGCAACAAATAATCCTTTAATGGTGGTTTCGCCACTTTCTTTTAAACGCGGGGTTCCGTTTTCAAACGCAATACCTATAGATTTTAAGAAATTTGTTGGTGTTGTTCCACCAAGGGCATAAACTACTTTCGAAAATTCGCGTTCTGCCGCATTTTTAAAACAAACCAATGGCTTTTCATTATCAGATACTTTCACTTCTGAAATATCACTTTCCAATAAAATTTCTATTCGCTTATTAGCCTCTAATTCTTGTAAGGCATTTTTATTAAAAGAATTCATTCTGGCAAATTCATTTCGTCTGTAAGATAATGTGATATGATGTCCCATTTCAATAAGGTATTGTGCAAATTCTGATGCCGAATCGCCTCCGCCAACCACTAGGATATCTTCATT
>DRQI01000210.1 GCA_011330545.1 Flavobacteriia bacterium | reverse complement strand
GAAAAGTTTAAAAAGCCAAATACATTCAATAAAGGTACTACAATAACACAGCCTTTGTAAATTTTATAACTCTTATCTATCAGCATCCTTCTAATTAACTCAACACTATTCACTTCATCGCCATGTAAGCCACCCTGTAATAAAATGGTTGGGCCGGCTTCTTTTCCGTTAAAGATATAAACCGGAATTTCTATCAATGTACCTGTGGGCAATCGGTCAATAGGAATTTTAATCAGTTTAGACTCGCCTAACCCGATTTTATTTCCTCGAATTTCTACGAGTTCGTTTTTGAAATTTTTGTCGAACATTGGTTTCTAAAAGTTTAATAACGTGTGCTGCTACATTTACTTTGGTAAAGGCTTCTATCCCTTGAAACCCGGGTGATGCATTTACTTCAATGAGCAGCGGCCCTCTTTGAGAGCGAATCATGTCTACTCCGGCCACAGGCAAACTTAAATATTGTGTGGCTCGTAAGGCAATTTTTTTTTCTTTTTCTGATAATTGTACACTTTCACCGGTGCCGCCTCTGTGAATATTTGAGCGAAATTCACCCTTTTCACCTTTTCGCTTCATGGCGGCTACTACTTTTCTACCCACTACAATAGCCCTAATATCTTCACCATTAGATTCTTCAACAAATTCTTGTAGCATAATACTAGTATTCATATTATAGAAGGTATCCATAATTGACTTTGCCGATTTTTTAGATTCTGCCAAAATAACCCCCAAGCCCTGAGTGCCTTCTTGTAATTTTATAATTACCGGCGGGCCACCAAGTAATTCTATTTGTTCATCGATATTTCTCGGATTGATAGAAAAAACCGTCTGTGGGATAGGAATATTTTTTCTATTCATAATTTGTAGGGTACGTACTTTATTTTGTGCCCTCAAAATACCCAATGACCGGGCGGTACTAAATACACCATTCATTTCAAATTCTTTAACGATAGCTGCACCATGCCGACTCACCGAAGCCCCTATTCTAGGGATAATGACATCGGGGTCATTGATTATATTTCGGCCTTCGAAAATAATTTGGGGCCTTCCTTTTCCTAATTTCACAGAGCATTTTGTGTGGTTAATTACACGCACATGATGCCCCCTGTTTTCAGCTTCATCAACGAGCCGTTGCGTTGAATAGATGTTTTCCCCTACTGATAATATGTGTATCTTCATCTGATATTTTTTCCCTTATCTATTTTAAAAAAGTGTCAATCTCTATGGTGTTTTCTAATGTTCTGTGAACCGGACATCGGTTGGCAATTGCTATCAACCTGTTTTGTTGCTCGGTTGTCAATGGCCCTTTCAATTCAATAGTCCTTACAAATTTGTCAATTTTTTTCGGATTGTTCTCACATGCGTTACAATCTTCGGCATGTTGTTTAAAGTGTTCTAAGTGTACCAATACCTCATCCAATTCCCATTGTTTTCTGTCAGCATACATCCGTAAGGTAATGGCTGTACACGAACCCAAACTTGCCAGTAATAATTCATAAGGGGTAACTCCTGAATCTTTACCACCGTACTTTTTTGGTTCATCGGCTAAAATAGTATGTGTTCTTGCTGCTATTTCTGTAGCGTATTTGGTTTTACCGATTCTAACTACGGTTTGTTTTTCGGTCTGTAAATCAGAATCATCCTTAAAATTAACATAACGCCGTACCCAACTGGTAACTACTTCGCCTACATAGTAAGAGTCTTCTTTGTTAGTGAGCAAATGATTGGCTCCGTCAAGTGAAATAAAACTCTTGGGGTGGTGGGCAGCATTATAAATTTCTTTAGCATTTTGGATGTCTACAATCTTATCTTGTGGTGAATGCAATACCAAAATAGGTTTTCTGGATGCTTTTAAAAGTTCCGTCATATTTTTTGAACTCAAATCTTCTAAAAAATGTTTTTTGATGGTAAATTGCCTTCCGGATATTTCAAAGGTTGCTTCTCCTTCCAGTTCTATATCGTCAAGATAGTCTTCAAATAAATGTTCTACGTGCGAAGGATTAGAAGGGGCACCAATGGTAACAATGGCTTTTATTGATTCAATTTCTTTTGAGGCAAAAATAGCCGCTGCCCCACCTAATGAATGTCCGATAATAATTTTAGGCGATACATAGTGTACTGCCAAATATTTTGCCGCCGCTATCAAATCACTAATATTGGTAGAAAAATTAGAATCTTCAAAAGCACCTTCACTTTTTCCTAGGCCTGTAAAATCAAATCGCATGACGGCAATTCTGTTATGGGTCAGTGCCCTTGAAATATTCCGTACAGCGGTGAAATTTTTATTTCCGGTAAAAAAGTGGGCAAATAAGGCATAACTCAAAGGCTTTTTGTCAATAGGAAAATCAATACTGCCTTCTAACAGAAAACCTTGTTTATTTTTAAATTGGACTTTTTTGCTGTACATAAAATTTGATTACCCGAATCTTAGTCGAGAAACATTTACTGGCTTACTTTACTCACATTTTGATTAATAGTTTTTAAATTTACAATTTTAAATAGAACTCATATCAACTTTTTTGTATTAACCGAAAACGGGATGAATTTCGGCTATTTTTCAGGAAATAGAAAAAGTTAAGATAAGAGATTAATCATTTTTAATTATAAAAAATGATTAAAATCACTTTTTTTACAAACTCTAAATACTACCTTTGTTACTTCTATAAAAAAATGAATCAACATGAGCGGAATTTTATCTTCATCGCTAGCCAGAAAGTATGCTATGGCACTTTCGGCATTTTTTCTAATCTTTTTCTTATTAATCCATGTCTCGGTTAACCTATTATCGGTTTTTAGTGAAGATGCTTTTAATACAGCTTCTCACTTTATGGGAACAAATCCACTTATCCAATTTATAATGCAACCCATCTTAATTTTTGGGGTGGTTTTTCATTTTGTGATGGGATTTGTCTTAGAACTCAAAAATAAAAGTGCACGTAGTGTTAAATATGTAAAAAATAATGGTGCTGCCAATGCTACTTGGATGAGTAGAAATATGATTTACAGCGGATTGGCAATTTTAGCATTTATAGTATTGCATTTTATTGATTTTTGGATTCCGGAAATAAATACAAAATATATTCATGGAGACACTTCAGGATTGTTGCAAAATGGCGAAGGATTACGGTATTTTGAAGAATTACATCTGAAGTTTTCAAACCCATTACGAGTGGGTGCCTATGTGCTTGCATTTGTATTTTTAGCATTGCATTTATTACACGGCTTTCAATCGGCATTCCAATCGATGGGAATGAATAATAAATACACCAAAAGTTTTAAAAAATGGACAAAAGGATACGCCATTATTGTACCCCTTTTATTTATTATTATTGCACTTTTTCATTTTTTCAATCAATAAAAGAATATATACTGAAATAATCTCGATAGCTATCGGGATAGCATAAACAAGTAATTATGGCAAAATTAGATTCTAAAATACCCGAAGGCCCAATAGAAAAAAAATGGGAAAATTACAAAGCTCATACCAATTTAGTAAACCCTTCTAACAGAAGAAAAATAGATATTATAATAATTGGTAGTGGCTTAGCAGGAGGTGCCGCAGCAGCAACGTTGGGTGAAGCAGGATATAATGTAAAAGTTTTCTATTTTCAAGACAGTCCTAGGAGAGCACATTCTATTGCCGCTCAAGGCGGAATAAATGCTTCAAAAAATTATCAGAATGATAATGATAGTGATTACAGACTGTTTTATGATACGGTAAAAGGTGGCGATTATAGGGGGCGAGAAGAAAATGTATATCGCCTTGCACAATTAAGTGGTAATATTATCGATCAATGCGTAGCACAAGGTGTTCCTTTTGCCAGAGAATATGGTGGTACATTAGCCAATCGTTCTTTTGGCGGGGCACAAGTATCGAGAACATTTTATGCCTCAGGAGCCACAGGGCAACAATTATTATTAGGTGCGTATAGCTCAATGAACAGGCAAATTAAGGCTGGTAGTGTAAAATCTTACAACCGCCATGAAATGCTCGATGTGGTCATTGTTGACGGAAAAGCAAGAGGGATTATAGCAAGAAACCTAATTACAGGTAAAATTGAGCGTTTTGGAGCACATGCGGTAGTGGTAGCATCGGGTGGTTATGGCAATGTATTTTATTTATCGACCAATGCTATGAATTGCAATGTAACCGCAGCTTGGAAAATTTATAAAAAAGGGGCTTTTTTCGCAAACCCGTGTTATACCCAAATACATCCAACATGCATTCCCGTTTCCGGAGAACACCAAAGTAAATTAACATTGATGTCTGAGTCCTTGCGAAATGATGGTAGAATTTGGGTGCCTAAACACAAAGAAGATGTTGAAGCAATACGTGAGGGTAAGCTAAAACCAACCGAAATACCCGAAGAGAATAGAGATTATTATTTAGAAAGGCGCTATCCGGCTTTCGGTAATTTAGTACCACGCGACGTGGCTTCAAGAGCTGCTAAAGAGCGTTGTGATGCCGGTTTTGGCGTAAATAAAGCGGGTTATGCGGTATATTTAGACTTTGCAGATGCTATCAGTCGTTTGGGAGTTGAAACCGTTAAAGAACGCTATGGGAACCTTTTTGATATGTATCAGAATATTACCGGTGACGATCCGTATAAAACACCCATGATGATTTACCCTGCATCGCATTATACGATGGGCGGTACTTGGGTTGATTATGAAACCATGACTACCGTTCCGGGCTTATATGCCATAGGAGAAGCTAATTTTTCTGACCATGGTGCCAATCGATTAGGAGCCTCTTCACTAATGCAATGTTTATGCGACGGCTACTTTGTCTTACCGGCAACAATTGCTAATTATTTAAGTGGTGATATTCATACCGGGTCCATTGATACCTCAAGTGCCGAATTTGATAAAGCTGCAAATGGCGTTCAAGAGCTTATCGATAAAATTTTTGCCATAAACGGTACTAAATCTGTTGACTATTTCCACAGAAAATTGGGTAAAGTGATGTGGGATAAAGTTGGATTGGCTCGAAACGAAAAAGGATTAAAAGAAGCCATAGAAGAAATTAAAGAAATACGTGCTGCCTTTTGGAATGACGTAAGAGTACCCGGAAAGGCCAATCAGTTTAATAACGAATTAGAAAAGGCAATACGCGTAGCCGACTTTTTAGAATTGGCAGAGCTAATGGCCATAGATGCACTCAATAGAAAAGAATCTTGTGGGGCACATTATAGAGAAGAATCGGTAGAACCCGATGGGCCACAAAAAGGAGAGGCCAAGAGAAATGACAAAGAATATACTTATGTTGCTGCTTGGGAATATATGGGAGAAGGCAAAGAACCTAAACTGCATAAAGAACCATTAACTTTTAATGCCATAGAATTAAAACAACGTAACTATAAATAATAACAAGTAAAAAAACGAATATGGATTTTACTTTAAAAATTTGGAGACAAGATAGTGCCAATGCTCAAGGAAGCATGAAAGACTACAAAGTAACAGATATTTCATCAGATACTTCTTTTTTAGAAATGCTCGATGTGCTCAATCAACAACTGATAGAAAAGGGAGAAGATGTTATTGCTTTTGATAATGATTGTAGAGAAGGAGTATGCGGAATGTGCTCACTATATATAAATGGCGAAGCACATGGGCCAAAAAAGTTAGTGACAACCTGCCAGTTATATATGCGTTCTTTTAAAGATGGACAAACGATTTATATTGAACCTTTTAGGGCAGATGCTTTTCCTATTGTTAAAGATTTAGTAGTTGATAGAAGTGCTTTTGAGCGTATCCAACAAGCTGGGGGGTATAATTCTTTTGATACCGGTAGTGCCGAAGATGCCAACAATATCCTTATTGATAAAGAAACTGCAGCGGCCGCTTTTGATTCGGCAGAATGTATTGGTTGTGGTGCCTGTGTAGCAACATGCAAAAACTCAAGTGCTATGCTGTTTGTCTCTGCCAAAGTATCACAATTTGCTTTGTTGCCACAAGGCCGGATAGAAGCCACCAGTCGCGTATTGAATATGGTAAAACAAATGGACGAAGAAGGTTTTGGTAACTGTACCAACACCGGTGCCTGCGAAGTAGAATGCCCAAAAGGAATTTCGTTAGAAAATATTGCCCGTATGAATAGAGAATATTTGGCTGCAAGTTTAAAGGGCTAACGTTTTACAAAATAAAGATAAATCAAACAGAAAATTTATATTTACTTCTGGTAGGTTTCTTCAACTGTAATTGCATAACTATTTTTACATCAAAAAATCCCGAAAAGATTCTAAAAATCTTTTTGAGGCTAGATTTTCTATATACCAATATGGCTTGTCAAATTTGTATGTCAATCAATAACAAAAACATGTATTACGCCTTTTTTTTCTTCGCTACAAAATTTTATTAGCCATTGCCAGAGCCGTCTAAAAAAGCGAAAATCCCTTTTTCTTTTATACGATACGGGCAAACGGAAATTAAGGATAAATCAAGCGTGAAAGTTTCGCATCGAAAGTACCTTAAAAAATACTAACTTTGAATCAACGTACTCAAAATCAAATAAAAGACGAGTGTTTTCTTTGTAAGTATAAAATTTAACTACGTCTGTATAAAATCTAAACCCTTATAGTATCAAAAAAATAATAACCATAGTTTTCGCATGTAGCTTTTTAATTACAAATGCACAATTAGACAGTACTCAAACAAAAAGAAAAAGCACTTTTTTACAGAAAAGTATAGTGCCTTTATCGCTAATTGGTATAGGTACCTTTATCAATTATGCGAAGGGCGATTTAGGTAAGGAGCATTTACAAAATCAAATTCAGGGGGGTTTAAATTTTAGTTCAAATTTAGATAACTTTTTTGTTGCCGTTCCCACGATAGAAATGTATGCCGCCAATGTATTGCACATTAAAAGTGAAAATACTCTTGGAGATCAAACAAAGTATCTGTTGGTGTCAGGTATTGTAACATTAGGGGTTACAGAGCTCTTAAAACAAACATTTAATGAAGAAAGGCCTGACAAGAGTGACAACCAATCGTTTCCATCAGGACACACCTCCATCGCCTTTGCAACGGCAGCAGTTTTATATTATGAGTATAAAGACAGTAATAAATTTTTGGCCTTTAGTGGTGTTGCTTTTGCAACAACAACAGCCGTATTTAGAGTTTTAAATAATAAACATTTTACGTCTGATGTCTTGGTTGGTGCCGGAGTTGGAATTGCCATTACCCAATTGGCTTATAATTTTAAACCCCTTAAAAATTGGCATCCTTTTAAAAGTAAGAAAAGAACCGTTTTTATGGCTCCTATGTATCGGGATAATGCGATTGGAATTGCGAGTATTATCAGATTTTAACAGGAAAATAATGCTATTGCAAACCTTTTATGATAAAAATTTGAGTGAGTGCAAAATAAGCATGATTATATCGCTATATTATTTATCTGCTAACACAGTTGAAAGGTACGGCTCTAAAAAATAAGGACATATGAAATTTAAATTACATCCCTTTTTTACATTTCAATACTACCGTTATTTTTATCTTCTTGTGTTATCTATAATATCCAAGTAGCAACACAAAATTTAAATTGACGTAAGGAGTTAACCTTAATGTGTTGAAAGTAAAAATTATTTAGAGATTTTTCGTTACTTTATATACTAATTTTTAATTCAATGAACATTCAATTAAAATCTAAGCTCCCCGATGTAAAAACCACCATTTTCACGGTGATGGGCAAATTGGCAACAGCGCATAATGCCATTAACTTATCTCAGGGATTTCCAAATTTTAATACCTCAAAAGAATTGATAGCATTGGTCAATAAGGCAATGCGCGAGGGCCACAATCAATATGCTCCAATGCCCGGAATTTTTAGCCTTCGCGAGGGCATTGCCGAAAAAATAGAGCGTTTATATGGCGTTACATACAATCCGGAGACCGAAATTACCATTACTGCCGGTGCTACTCAGGCCATATTTACTGCCATTGGTGCTTGTGTTGAAAAAGGCGATGAAGTGATTCTTTTTAAACCGGCATACGATTGTTATGAACCGGCAATTGAACTTTTTGGCGGAAAGCCCATTGCCATACAATTAGACCCTTCAACATTTACTATTGATTGGGAAAGTGTCGAGAAGGCAATCAGCGATAAGACGAAAATGATTATCATAAACTCGCCTCATAACCCGTCAGGCCGAGTGTTGCATAAAGATGATATGTTACGCTTAGAATCATTGTTAAAAAATACCAATATCTTGTTGTTAAGCGATGAGGTGTATGAGCATATTATTTTCGATGGTGAAATGCATCAAACGGCAGCACTATTTCCGGTGTTGGCAGAGCGGGCTTTTATGATAGCGTCATTTGGCAAAACATTTCATAATACAGGGTGGAAAGTTGGCTATTGTGTGGCTCCGGCCGAATTGACAAAAGAATTTAGAAAAGTACATCAATTCAATGTATTTAGCGTAAACCATCCGGTACAAGTGGCATTTGCCAACTACATCAAATCGCCACAAAATTATTTAGAATTGAGTAATTTCTATCAAGATAAGAGAGATTTGTTTTTGTCGTTGCTTTCAACATCGAGATTTGAATTTATACCCTCAAAAGGAACCTATTTTCAATTATTAGATTATCATAAAATTACCGAAGAATACGATTATGATGTTGCTGTTAGGTTGACCAAAGAAAAGAAGATTGCATCCATACCTGTTTCGGT
>DRQI01000209.1 GCA_011330545.1 Flavobacteriia bacterium | reverse complement strand
TATGCTACCGAAGGTGCACGTGCCTGTTTAAAATTTGGTTTTTCGAGGTTGCGGTTACCCGAAGTATATGCCATTGCTCCGGAATTGAATATAAAATCACAACGGGTAATGCGTAAATTGGGGATGACAGAATTCATCCGTTTTGTTCATCCTAATATGGCTGTTGAAAGTCCGCTAAGAGATTGTGTGGCTTATAGAATTTTAAACCACTTCTTATAAGTAACTATTCAGTTGCCCCATTTTGAAGCAGAAAATAGCTGTTTTTTTGGCTGGAGAAGGGAAATTTTCTGACGCATAGTAGGGCCACCCACGCAAGGAAAATTTCACAAAAACAGGCGAAAAAAAGCATTTTATGAGCGAAATGTGAGAGGCTGAATAGTTACTTTTATAAAACTTCTCCCAGTTCCTTTAACTTTTGGGCATTTTCTGCCAATTTAAGTTCTTCAATAATTTTGTGGATATCGCCATTGATGATATTACTCAAATCATATAAAGTCAAGCCGATTCTGTGCTCTGTTACACGGCCTTGCGGATAATTATAAGTTCTAATTTTAGCTGACCTGTCGCCACTGGAAACCAATGAGTTTCTTTTAGCAGAGTCTTCTGCCAGTTTCTTTTCCAGCTCTTGTTCATACAGTCGCGAACGCAATACTTTTAATGCTTTGTCTTTATTTTTATGCTGCGATTTTTGGTCTTGGCATTGGGCTACAATCCCGCTGGGAATATGTGTCAATCGCACGGCAGAATAAGTAGTATTTACCGATTGCCCACCTGGGCCTGAGGAGCAAAAATAATCAATACGTATATCACTCATTTTCAAATCGATATCAAACTCTTCGGCTTCGGGCAATACCATTACGGTAGCTGCCGATGTATGAACCCTACCTTGGGTTTCGGTTTGCGGTACGCGTTGTACGCGATGTACCCCCGATTCAAATTTCATATCTCCATATACGTCCGCTCCGGTAATACTAAAAATAATTTCTTTAAACCCTCCTGAAGTCCCTTCACTAATATCTTCAATTTCTGTCTTCCATCCTCTATCAGAACAATATTTGGTATACATACGATAAAGGTCTCCTGCAAAAATACTGGCTTCATCACCGCCGGTACCGGCTCTAATTTCTACAATGACATTTTTTGAATCTTCAGGGTCTCTCGGAATTAATAAAAATTTAATTTCCTCTTCGAGTTGCGGTAACCTTTTGGAGGCTTCTTCCAATTCTAATTGTGCCATTTCTACCATTTCGGCATCAGAACCGTCTTTTATAATCTCCTTGGCTTCGTTTATATTATCGAGTAATGTTTTGTACTCTTCGCGTTTATCAACGATTACTTTTAAGTCTTTGTATTCTTTATTCAATTTGATATATCGTTTTTGGTCTGTAATAATATCCGGTTGGATAATCAAATCAGAAACTTCATCAAAACGTTGTTTAAATATGTTTAACCTGTCTAACATCTACTATTTTTTAGAATTGCAAATTTAAGGCTTTTTTAAGTATCTTTTGGTTTATACAATTCACATTTGTTTTATGTGTAATTAATTATGGCTTATTACGACAAAATTATCTTTAAACGTAAACCAAAAATAAATTTTTTATGAAAAAAAGAATCCTTACTCTCGGTATTTTAAGTATACTTTTGATTACTTCCTGTAAAAAAGAAACCGCTAAAAGCGAGCCGAAAGCTGAAACTGAAGAAATAACCACTGCCGTACCAGACGAGCAACCGTCGGTTGCTGAGCAAGCTGCCGAGACACAAGATTCTGTCGTAACAGAAACTAGTACAGAAACTCCTGTAAAAGTTGCCGATGCAAAAAAGGAAGTTGTAAAAGCTGTTGAAGAGGTTAAAAATGAAGCTGTCAATAAGGCAGTACAGAAGAGTGAAACCGTAACTAAAAAAGTTGAGAATATAGCCACTAAAGAAACAGAGAAAGCAACAAAAGTTGTTGAATCGGTTACTGAGAAAACATCGACGGTGAAAGAAACCTCCCAAAAAGAAATTGATAACGTTACCAAAGAGGCGGAAGCCGTCAAAGAAGAAATTAGCACGCCGGCAGCAAAAGCGCCCAAACAACTTACTCAAGCCGAAAAAATAGCACGTGGCAAAACCCTCTTTACTACTGGTATCTGTAAAAATTGCCATAACCAAACAAAAAAACTCATCGGCCCGACGTTGGTAATTATCGGTTCTACTTACAAAAAAAAGAAAGGCCGTATTGCCAACTTTTTACAGGGCAATGCCAAGCCAATTGTTGACCCCAAGCGGTTTAAAATGATGAAACCCAATATAGATGATGTTACGCGTCACATGCCAATTCAAGATTTAGAGGCCTTAGAAGCTTATATTATGAGTTTTGCGAAATAAAAAAGAAGTTTTGTCGGTTACAAAGTCCTCACCATTCACTTACTTATAAAATATTCATTATTTAGAATGATTATAAATTATGGTTTGTAAGATGATAATATTTTGAAAGTTTCATTATAAACCAAGAATCTTCTATTTTTGTCAACTGAACTAAAACACACTAATTATGAAAAAAATACTAATCCTTTTTGGGGTACTTGCTTTTATCCTTGCCAGTTGTGGTGAGAAAAAGAAAGAAGAAGTAAAAAAAGTAGAGGAACCGGCAGCTAAAGAAGCTCCTAAAGCTGAAGAAACTACTGCAACTGATGCAAAAGATGATAAGGTTGCCATGGGTGAAAAATTATTTACCGCAAAAACATGTACTGCTTGCCATGCTGTAGATAGCAAAGTTATTGGCCCTGCTGTTAAAGACATCGCCAAAATATACGCAGAAAAAAATGGCAATATTGTTAAATTTTTAAAAGGAAATGCAGATGCTATCGTTGATACTGACCCTACGCAAGTAGCAACAATGAAAGCCAATATCGATGGTATTCTTAAAGATGTAACTCCTGAAGAAATGCAAGCTATTGCCGCTTATATCCGCAGTACTAACAAGTAATTCTTCTCACATAAAATACTAAAAAAGCATCCGCCGAAAGCGGGTGTTTTTTATTGAACTCACTTAAACTCTTAGCCTATTGAAAAAGTCTAAATGAGTTCATTAGAATAAACTATCTTTACCTTATGGCCAGAAAAAAAAGACAGCAACTTTTTGAAAATATCAACGTAATAGATGCCGGAGCTAAAGGCAAAGCCATTGCCAAAGCACCCGATGGAAAAGTGATTTTTTTATCAAATGCTATTCCCGGAGATGTAGTTGACATACAAACGTTCAAAAAACGAAAAGCCTATTATGAAGGCAAAGCCATTCGGTTTCACAAATTATCCGATAAACGCACAACGCCTGTTTGCGAACATTTTGAGGCCTGTGGCGGCTGTAAATGGCAACACATGAAATACAGCGAACAGCTGTTTTATAAAGAGAAAGAAGTAGTCAATAACCTCACCAGAATCGGCCGTGTAACACTACCTGAAATTACTCCTATAGTAGGTTCAAAAAAACAGTATTTTTATCGTAATAAAATGGAATTTTCTTTTTCGAGTAGCCGTTGGTTGACATACGAAGAAATTAATGCCGGCGAAGAAATCGACAATAAAAATGCCTTGGGTTTTCACATTGCCGGAATGTGGGATAAAATTTTAGATATCAACTACTGTCATTTACAAGAAGACCCGTCAAATACCATTCGGAATACAATTAAAGAATTTGCCATACAACACCAAATCACCTTTTTCAATCCAAGAGAACAAAAAGGAATGTTACGCACTATGATGCTCCGTATTTCGTCTACCGGAGAAATCATGCTAGTCATTCAGTTTTTTGAAGACCCTAAAGAAAAAAGAGAGTTGTTATTAGATTTTATCGCAGAAAAATTTCCTGAAATTACCTCCTTACAATATATCATCAATCAAAAAGCAAACGACACTATTTACGACCAAGACATTATTCTTTATAAAGGCCGTGACCATATTTTTGAAGAAATGGAGGGGTTGCAATTCAAACTCAACGCAAAATCATTCTACCAAACCAATTCTGCCCAAGCCCATACATTGTATACTATTGCTCGAAATTTTGCCAATTTATCGGGTAACGAAATTGTATATGACTTGTATACCGGTACCGGTACCATTGCACAGTTTGTAGCTTCTAAAGCCCGAAAAGTTATCGGTATTGAAAGTGTACCCGAAGCCAT
>DRQI01000208.1 GCA_011330545.1 Flavobacteriia bacterium | reverse complement strand
TCGTAACGGTATTTAGATAATTGTATTTTGGCTTTAACTTTCCATTATCAAAAAGCCGTTGAAATGATTTTTCTTGTTGCCATTGCAATTCTTCTCGATTGATGATTTTTCCGTTTTGGGAGAATCCATAACTAGAAACTGCTAAAAAGAAAAGTATTAAGATGATTTTACTATTCATAAGTTTTAATTTTTTTGTCATTACTGCGCAGGCAGGAATCTATACAGAGTTAGGTCTGGGTCTGGATTCCTGCCTGCGCAGGAATGACAGTCGTTTTTTTTAAGATTCTTCCCCCGAGTGCTCGGGGTCTGAATGACATTCTGCTGTCATTCAGAGGGAAGAATGACCGAAGAATCTCATATTAATTAGTCTTATTGTAATTCTAATTGTTATTCCTGCAAAAGCAGGAATCCAGAATCGTTAGTTATTGAATCAGTTATTGTTTTGATTTTATTCAACATAAAAAAACACGTATTAAATGTTTTGAGATTTTAACACCCTAGATTCCTGCTTTGGCAGGAATGACAGTGTTTTATTTTTTTGTCATCCAGAAGAATCCCGATAGCTATCGGGAGGCCGAAGAAACGCAAATTCTTTCTTGCTCATCTGAATGACAGGCGCATTGTTATTTTTGCAGTAAGGCCTCCAAATCGAGTTGTTTTCCGTTAAGGATGACTATTTTATTATTTTTTAAATTCTCTAAATCATCTAAAGGGTTGTTTTCTAAAATTAAGATATTCGCTTTAAACCCTTTTTTAATTTTTCCAAACTTTAATCCGTATGCATCATTAAAATTTGAAGTAGATGTAGCCAATACTTCCCGGTTGTTTAAGCCAATTCGCGAAAGTACTTCCAACTCTTGATGTAGCGAAATACCCGGCATAGAGCCCCAAACGTCGGTAGCACTACCCGAAAGGTAATGTGCCCCATGCTTTCGATATGTTTTTTCAATTTTTAATTCTTTGAAACCTAATTTTTGATAAGCCGCCAATTCTTCGGGTGGATAATTGTGTTTTCCTGTAATCTTATCTGCGGGCCTATTGATGTCATTTATATCTAGAATGGAAGCAATTTTCTCTTTCCACGGATTTTTACTAAAAGGCATGTCTAAATACAACAATGCAAAGGTAGGTTGGATGTAAGAATTTGATTTTCCCAAATTTTCAGCATGTTGTTGCAAGGCTTTACTGTTGAGATCTAAGTTGGTTAAATATTGATAATAACGCCACTTCGGACTTCCCAAATCATTGCTAAAGGGTTGTTCGGCTACTTTAATTGCCATGCTATCTGGAGCAACATCTAATGAGTAGCGTGTTGTGTGCACAAAAGCATCAACACCGAATTTCATCGCTTGTTTGTATTTGGTAAACCCCAGTTCGCCAATAGTGCCCATACCTAATTTTTTGGCTTCATTATGCGCTAATTTAACTTGCTCGGGTGTCAGTTTATACATCATTAATAATATCTCAGCACCATTGTTGTGATGTTTACGGATGGTGTCTAGAATTTGTTGGTCGGTCAAACGCACATCGCCTACTTCGCGTAACATGTGAATATTGGGAGACGGATTGGAGCCAAAATAGAATTTCCCCCGGCGTTCACTTTCTACGCCAATGATATCGGTAACACCCATATACAAAAAGGCATTGGCATAACTCTGGTTGTTAATGACAGTAAACCCATCTGTCAATCCCGGTAAGATGTACTTGCCGGTGGCATCAATGAGTCGTTGTTGTTTATTGGAAATTGTCGAGGCATCTACAATGGCAGCAATGGTATCGGCTTTGATGATAATCGCTTTGCCGTTGAGGTCATTTGTAGAAGCTCCGTTATTGCTTACGTCTATAATAGTTCCGTTTTTAATGACGAGGGCATTGTTGTAGATTTTTTTTTGAGTACAGGATAAAAATAAGGTTATAAAAAAACCTAGAAATAAGTATTTTGTCATCTTATGAAAAACTTAGGTAGTTTCAAATATACAAAAAAAGAGGCGGCCTGAAAAGTGTTATTCTGATGTGAGGTTTTCTTTAGATTTACAGAGTTCTTAAAGAGTAAAAAGGTTATTTCAAAAGAATTTTTTTAGTAGTGATACGATGACTTCAAGTCATCGTATCACTAAAATTCACACCGTGACTTTAAGTTACGGCGTGAATACTAATTTATCTTTATAAGAATAGCAAACATCGCTCATTGCTAAATAAAGTGCTGCTATTAATTAGATGAATTTTTATTGTTCCAAAAACGGATAACGATAATCTGTTGGTGGTACAAAGGTTTCTTTAATAGTACGGTTAGAAACCCAGCGCAGTAGGTTCCAAACAGAACCGGCTTTGTCATTGGTACCTGAACCCCTGGCACCGCCAAAGGGTTGTTGCCCTACTACGGCTCCGGTTGGTTTATCATTGATATAAAAATTTCCGGCAGCATCTTCTAAGGCATCGGTAGCAATATCAATAATATGCCTGTCGGCACTGTAAATTGCCCCGGTTAAAGCATAAGGCGAAGTATTATTAACCAAGTCTAACGTTTCGCGCCACGCATCATCTTCATAAATAAAAATGGTCAAAATCGGGCCGAATAATTCGGTACACATGGTTTTATAATCTGCTTTTTTTGCTAGAATAACCGTAGGTTCTATAAAATACCCTTTAGAATTATCATAGTTTCCTCCAATAATTACTTCGGCATCTGCGTCTTTTTTAGCATCGTCAATATAACTTGCTAATTTTTTAAAGGCCCTATCGTCAATTACGGCATTGATAAAGTTAGAAGTATCTTCGGGGCTTCCCATTTTCATCGATTGCAAATCGGCTTCGAGATATTTTTTAACCTCGTTCCATTTTGATTTCGGAATGTATGCCCTTGAGGCAGCAGAACATTTTTGGCCTTGGTATTCAAAAGCACCTCTTGACAATGCTGTAGCCACTTGTTTTGCATCTGCAGAAGCGTGCATCCAAACAAAATCTTTCCCGCCGGTTTCTCCAACAATTCTAGGGTATGAACGGTATTTTCCTTTGTTGACATTGGTACCGATATGAGCCCAAAAACTATTAAAAACGGGGGTAGACCCGGTAAAGTGAATGCCTCCGAAATCTTTATGGTCTAATAATACTTCTGTAATCATGGCTGAATTGCCGGTGACCATATTAATTACGCCGTCAGGCACTCCGGCTTCTTTGAACAATTGCATCAATACATGGGCAGAATATACTTGCGAACGGGCGGGTTTCCAAATTACCACATTTCCCATCATAGCGGGTGAAGTAGGTAAATTTCCGGCAATAGAAGTAAAATTAAAAGGTGTAATGGCATAGACAAAACCTTCTAAGGGGCGGTATTCCATTCGATTCCAAATTCCTGAAGAGGAAATGGGTTGGTTTTGATAAATTTCGGTCATA
The DNA here is from genome assembly GCA_011330545.1 of Flavobacteriia bacterium. Taxonomy (GTDB): domain Bacteria; phylum Bacteroidota; class Bacteroidia; order Flavobacteriales; family Flavobacteriaceae; genus Aureibaculum. Next base: position 3,948 of record DRQI01000208.1, on the reverse strand, counting down.
AATTCTACATTGAACCGAAAGAAGTCAATCAGTTCACAGGCCGCATCAATCTCTGCTTGCATTACATTTTTAGACTGTGCTATCATGGTAGCAGCATTGAGTTTTGCCCGGTATGGCCCGGCTAATAATTCGGCGGCTTTTAAAAAGATAGCCGCCCGGCTTTGCCAAGGCATTTTCGACCACGTTTTACGGGCTTCCATCGCTTTTTCAACAGCCATTTCGATATGTTTTTTATCGGCGGTATGGTATTGGCCCACGGTATGCTTAATATCGTGTGGCGGATGTATAGAAACCGTGTTGCCGGTACAGATTTCTTCATTTCCGATATAGAAAGGAATATCTACTGTTGAAGCGTACATTTTTTTGTACATCGCTAATAATTCTTTACGCTCGGCACTGTTTGGAGCATACGATTTTACAGGTTCGTTAACTGCTTTGGGTACATTATAAAATCCAGTTGCCATTTTGTATATTTTTTAAATAAGTTTCGACTAAATTTGCGATTGCAAAGTTAAGGCTTTTTATAGTAAAATAACCCTTCTGGCTTTTAAAACGCAGGAAGGGTTGAAAAAGGATAAAAAAAGAATATAAATGTGTACAGTAACCTATATTCCATTACAAAACTCAGATTTTATATTGACTTCTAGTAGAGATGTTCCGTTTGCACGGGAACACGCATTGCATCCTAAAAAATATATCGAAGAGGGTATCGAAATTTATTACCCTAAGGATGGCAAAGCCGGTGGAACTTGGATAGGAACGAGTTCGAAAAATAGGTTGATATGTTTGCTAAACGGTGGTTTTGAATATCATACCTCGAGGGCATCCTATAAAAAAAGTAGGGGAATTATTGTAAAAGACTTATTGAAAATTGACGATATCCACAAAGGGCTAGATGCCATTAATTTGATTGATGTTGAGCAGTTTACCTTAACAATTGTCGATTGGAATGATGTATTGCAATTGATTGAGTTTGTTTGGGACGGTAACAAAAAACATATCAAAATATTACCGCAAGAACCCCAAATATGGTCTTCTTCTACCTTATATGACAACAGTGTAAAACAATTGCGGCGTAACTGGTTTGCAGACTGGCTTACAAAGAATGAATATTCACAGGCATCTATTTTAGACTTTCATCATAAGGCGGGTATTGGCGACCCGAATATTGACGTGGTAATGGATAGAAAAGTTGGAGGAACGGTAAGTATTACTTCCGTAAAAAAAGAGCAAAATACTATTTTTATGCGCTATGAGGATGTTCGTAATACGAATGAAAATATCCAACTCTTAGAATATAAATGCTAAAAACGAAATGGTTACCAATCCGATAATTGCCAAAAACATATAGATGGTGTTAAGCATACAAAATTTGATAAAAGTTTTAATTCTGCTTTGCTTATAAAAATTGCGTAAAGACTTATAGAGATAGAATAAAAAGACTAGAAAAAACAGGGCTATTCCGATATCTGTATTCAATATCCGGTTAAAAATAGTAAAGAAAATTAGAAATATAAAAAATGCCGTTTGTACATTAAAAACCAGTACTAAATGTTCGGTATAATTTTTCTTTCCCCGAATATATAAGAGTGAAAGAAATAGGGTAAACAACGGTAACATAAAGAAGAGGGCAATAGAAATTTTAGAGATGATATTGTCAAGATAAGAATTTCTAAAATCGGCATCCGTTTTAAATTTGTTAAAATCTTTTGCTTTTTTATAGTAGAAAATGTTCCATCGGGTTTTTTTATATCCCAAATCGTCTAAGGCTTGTAGAATAGAAATGTCTTTGTGTTGCCTGTCATAGGCCATAAAATCACTTATTTTTTTAAACAGTGATTTGCCAACCATATTTAATATCAATTCGTCTTCAACCGAAGTTTTGTATTTGTCATCTAAAACAAAATCGATTTTTTTTAATTTTAATAGGTTTTCAATATAATTTATCGATAGTTCTTTTACTTTAGAAATGTATTGGAGCTGTTCCCAACTTTCAACATTATCACCTTCTAGTTGATTGACAATAAACTCCATATTTGAGTCGTAAAGTTCTTTAAAAATCGAGTCTTTTTGAATTGCCGTAAGGGTGTTACTATCTAATTGTTCTAAAATGGCGGTGTTTTCAAAAATAGAATCTATTCGCTGTGTTGTTTTTTTTAAAGTTTGCCGTACAATAGTATCAATCTTAAATTTCTTTATGTTAGGTAAATTGTATTTTTTTAAAATAGAATCGGTTTTAACTTGGTTTATTGAATCGTTATCTGAAAGGGTAGGAATGCCTGTGTCAATACCCTGCTCTTCCAAATCGCGTTTTACTTCTTTTAACGCAGTTAAAATTGAATCGGTGGGTTTAGAAATAGAATCGAGAACGGCTTGGGTCCCTTTTTTTGTAAATGAACCCGAAATTTTATATTCGTCTAAGGCAGAAAATAAGCCTTGTAATAAAAAGAAAACAATCGTTACATGCAGATAGAGTTGAAACGGATTTACATATCTCCTCCGCCTCCCTTTAATATAATCTTTTGATACTTTTCCGGGTTTGAACAGTAAAGGAAAAAAGGTCTTAAAAAAACGTGAGTCGAAAGAAAAAAATCCTGCAAAGAATTCTGATATGAATTGTTTGATACTTAACGGAAGTTGGTCATTCACTTGTCCGCAATTAGAGCAAAAATTATCTTTGTCAGAAATGGGTTGCTCACAATTTAAGCATACAATACCTCTTTTATTCTTAGAAAATCGGGTAGTTGATTTCACTGTTGGTTTTTGTAACCCTCTAAAAGTACATTATTTTTATCAAACACAAAAAAAAGAATATCGTGCTTTAATTAGAAATGGCAGGAACAATTAACTGAAACGAAGGAATATATACCCTGAATTTTTTAGTCGTTGAAAAGTTAATCATATTAAAAAAACCCTTCATAGAACCCAACGGAGAAGTTAGGTTACAATAAGAACTGTAGGTATATCTTTTTTTTGGGGCAATAACCGGTTTTTTTCCTATAACTCCCTCACCTTCAACAACAACTAAACTTTTAAGAGAGTCAAAAATTTTCCAATGCCTACTGATTAATTGTACAGAATCATTGCTTTGGTTTTCGATAGTAATGCTATAACTAAACGAAAAGTACAACCTGCTATTTTGATAACGGGTACCTTCAAAATTTGTTTTTACAGAAATTTTAATTCCGTTTGTTACTTGTTGAACCATAGTAAAATACAGTAGTTATATAGGTTACAAAGATATAAATTCTTTTGAAATTTACGATATCCTTATACGTTAGATGGCAAAAGTATTATTTAGTTGCGTAAATTTTCAGAATTTGCCGTACCATAACCAATTACTTGGTCATAGCGGCTTCCAAACGGCTTGTAATACACTAGCACCGAATAATCGTTTTCAGTTTGATAAAAAGAGCCTTCAATAGCGTGGTTGTTTATAGTGCCTTCTTTTGTTGCAGTAATATACATATAATTGTAAAATCCTTGTTTTAGCAATAACTTACCCGTGTACAATTTACTGGTGTCATCATAAGTCATTTTGTTTTCTTCGGTGAGTTGCCATCCGTTAAAATTTCCATAAATATAAATATCATCGTCTCCCAACTCCTCAAAAGATTCTAAGGCAAAATGTACCCATGTATAATCGGCTTCAGTTGCTGCTTCATCAACATCAATAGCCCTGATTACAAAATTGCCGTTGATATCGGGATAAAGTGTATACGGCTTATGTTTGCGTTCTTCATCCAAATATAAATAGGTGTCGAAAATGTCATTGAGATCAACCCTTGCTACATTATTGGTTGCTGTTCTAATTTGTTTGGTGTCAAAAAAGAGAAACTCATTTCCGGCCCAATAAGAAATTTTATCTACATATTTATACAAAAGCTGTGTACCTCTGTAAAATTGGGGTTTAATGTCTTTAATTACGGTATTCCAATCGCTGTTTTG